>CAZQIJ010000027.1:0-20860 GCA_964592955.1 uncultured Anaerolineaceae bacterium | reverse complement strand
CCGCTCGACTTTTCCGCCTTGTGAACCGACGCGGAAATCGCGGTTGTCAGTGCTGCCATATCGGTCACAAAACCGCGTTTCATCCCACGGCTTGGCTCAATGCCGACCCCAACAACGAAGACATCGTCACGGCGCACCTGCCCGATGATGGTGCAGATTTTGTGCGTCCCAACGTCAAGACCAATGACAAGGTTATCCATCATGGTTTTCCTAAGTGCAGTTCCTTACATCAGCAGCCGCCGGGCCGCGCACAGTAGTACGGAGCATCCGGGCTGAGGATGGTTATGTATTCAGGGGTAATCCCCTGTTCTTGAAGCCGGGCGACCAGCGCCCGGTAAATCTGAATTTTCTCGTCCATGTGCCGCCCATCGCCAAACCAGGCTTGCCATCCAGCCGGATCCACAAATCCCAATCCGTAATCCTGATGGTAGCGCAGGGTTGGCAGGTTCGGCAGAAGCGCACGCAGTTGCAGGGCCCCGCTGACCACCGACGGCGGAATCACCTGATCTGGATGCACGGGTATTGCGATGTCTTCGACGATCACGCGCAGCAGGTCAGGGCGCTCTACCGGGGGAATCATGAGGATATTGCCCTGAATGTCCACCCAGGTTTGCACATCGGCCTGTTCCCAGATCAGCGCGGGTTGTCGCTCCTGAATGCTGATTCGCACCATACTGGGGGGCCAGCCCAGGGTGACCTGGGCATCTGCCACTGAGGGCAGGTTCATCAGGGAAGCGCGCACTTTATCTGCGTCTACCCAGAAGATGTGAATGTTCGCAATATCTGCCCAGCGAAAAATCTCTTCGTCACGCAGGTACTCGATCCCTGCGACAGAAATCGTGTGAACGTAGAATGCGTCGCTGGCAAAAAACAGCATCAGCACCACCAGCAGGCTGACCACGATCAAACCGCTGATCGCGCGCCATTGAATACCCCCTGCGCGCGCGCCGTGCTGTACTGCCGGGAGGCTTGCCACCTCGGTATGTGTGCGCAGAACAGCAGCGCGTTCTCCGCGCGTGCGCCGCCGTTCTTTAGACCGTGATGCCATCTGCCCCCGATACTTTCCGCAACTGCCTGTCTTCCCACACACGTATCTTACAACGATGCAGGGAGGTTGAGCAACTTACGATTGTGGGACTGTGGCGGCGGCGTGCTACAATCTGATAAACAGACGCAAATAACAGCGCCGGATTCTGGGCAGGGGTTTGGCGCGCTAACCCCCTGCAATCCGGCCTGTTTCAACGAGTTTATTACTAAGAAACATTAAATACACCAGGAGTTAATCAATGGCAGACGGTGCAGCAACCAACGATGCCGAACGCGGGCGGGAGAATCTGCGCGCGTGGGAGGCAAGCAAGCCCCATAACTTCTTTGCGTCAGACCAGAATTTAATCACCGTGCTGCGCCAGCATTTGGGCGAAGACGGTTACGCGGCAGTCCAAGGGCGGCTTTGGCACTTTGGTGAGCAGTGCGCAACGAGCATCGACGCGGCTGCCAAACAGGAAGACCTGATCGGCAATCATCCGAAATTGCAGCGCTACGATGGCATCGGGCAGCGGCGCGAAGCCATCGAGTTTCACCCGAATCACCACCTGAACGGGGCATTGATCTGGGAAGCTGGCATGATGGCACTTCAGGCCGACCCCGGCAACAACGTCACCCAGATGGCGCTCTTCTACCTGCTGAACCACAATGGGGAGGCCGGTCATGCCTGCTCTATTGCATGCACGGCGGGGCTCATCCGGGCGCTGCAAACGGTGGCCGAACCCGCCGTGCGCGACAGGTTTCTGCCGCCGCTGGTTGAGCAGAACTATGCCAGAATGCAGCACGGGGCGCAGTTCCTTACCGAGGTTCAGGGCGGCAGCGATGTGGGCATGAACAGTGTGCAGGCCTGCGACAATGGCGATGGCACCTGGCGGGTGAGTGGCGAGAAGTGGTTCTGCTCCAACATCAATGCCGACCAGTTCCTGGTTATGGCACGCCCTGAAGGGGCCCCGGATGGCACGCGCGGACTGGGTGCGTTTCTTATTCCGCGCCTGCTGGATACCGGCGAAACCAACGGTTTTTACCTGCGACGGATGAAGGAAAAACTGGGTACACGCACGATGGCCAGCGCTGAAGTTGATTTTGTGAACGCGGTGGCCTATCCCATTGGCCCGGTAGACTCTGGCTTCAAGACCACCGTTGAACTTGTCCTGAATACCTCGCGCCTGCTGAACGCAGTCGCCTGTGCCGGCATCATGCGCCGCGCTTATCTCGAAGCGTCCACCTATGCCTGCACGCGCGTGGCTTTCGGCCAGCCCATTATTCAGTATCCGCTTGTGCAAGAGACGCTGGCTGACCTCCTCAGCGAAAACTACGCCGCAACCGCCTCTGGCTTTGCGCTGGCACACCTGCTGGACAGGATCGAAACGGGCCTGGCGACAGAGGATGACCGCGCGGTGTACCGGGTGTTGGTGAATCTCAACAAGTACATCACCAGTGTGCGCGGCACCGAAGCGGTGCATCAGGCCATTGAGGTGCTGGGTGGCAACGGGGCCATCGAAACTTTCAGCATTCTGCCGCGCCTCTACCGCGATATGGTGGTGCTGGAAAGCTGGGAGGGCACCCACAATGTCCTGTGTTTACAGGTGATGCGCGACATTCTGCGTTACGGCTTCGATGCCGCGTTTATCCGCTTTGCGGAGGCTAAACTCGACGGCGTGACGATTCTGCCGGATGCCGTTCATCAGGTGCGCGCCAGCCTTGAACTGCTGCGCGGTACGCTGTCGCGCTTGCTGCGGGAAGATCCGCAGTTCCAGCAGGCCCATGCCCGCCGTCTTGCAGATCTGATGGCACAGATCGCGCAGGCCGCGCTTTTGCTTCGTGAGGCCCAGTGGGAGCATGACCATAACCTGCAATCTGTGAAGCAGGATGTGGTCACCCACTTTGTGAACCGCCGCCTTACACCGGCCTATGCTCCGCTTGATGATCCCCCTTATCTTGAACGCCTGGCGCGTATCGCGCAGTCTGCATGACACCCGATCTCACCCCTGCAAGCCAGCGGAACATAGGGATCTGCTGGCTTACATGTCTCTCTATAAGTGGTCTTACATGACAATTGTCGTGGCTCTGTCACATTTCTGTATGTAACGATTGTATGGGGGTTCAGTTTCCCGTATGATGGAGAAATGCTCGATCTCGTCCGTGCTCCACCTGAAGGTTGGTATACACGATGGCTGTGCATTTCCCCTCAACATCAAGGATTATGGATTCCAAAGAACTACTCAATACGATCAGCTCCAATCAGTATAATTATCCCTGGTTTGTCTCCAATGAAACCTATGTGTACCACGTTATAAAGCGGGGACTCAGTGATAATCCGAACGGGTGCGGCGATTACCTGGACAGCCTCTTTTTGCTGACTGAGTTTATCCTCACCCATCTGCACAAACAGGACTGGGAGACGGTCATCAGGCAGGCTGCGCAATACAGTACGAACCAGGCGCAGCAGCAAAACACCGGGTTGCGCTGGTGGCGCAAGCTGCGCGGCATGTATGCGCTGGGTCGTCTCTACACAAGGCTGGGCCGCTATGCACAAGCAGAACAAGTGCTGGGCGAGATGCTTGTGCTGGCAGAAGACCAGCGCGACTTTTACCTGCATGTCCAGGCGCTGACCGGCCTGCTGTACATTCAGGCCCATTACACGCTTACACCTTCGGTGGTGGAGATGGTTCGCGAAAGCATCCTCCTTGTTCACCACAAGACGAACCGCATTGTCAGCAGGCCAGAGGTTGCGGCCTTTAATCAGGCAATGGCTGCCGCAGATAATGCCACAGGGGATTATCAGGTTGCGGCACAAGAGGGTTTGATCGCTTATCAGTTCTGGAAAGCGCGCGACAATCTGCTGGAAATGGGCCGCACTGCAATTGCCCTTCATACCTCACACAGTTACCTGTCTGCTGCAGGCGCTGGAGACTGGTGGCTGGAACAGGCACGCCTCATTCATCAACAGATCGATAATGACCGTTTGGGGGCGGCGGTCGAGTATGCGCTCGCGTGCGATGCGCTGAGGGCATTGAATTATCACGAGTCTGCGGTTTACATGGAGCGTGCTGCCAAACTCTACCTTGCACTGGGGGATGTGTTAGGGCAGGCACAGGCCTATCACTCCGCCGCTATGGCGCTCGTGTATGCTGACGAACTTGACCGCGCCGAGCAGTTGCTCTTTGAAGCGCGTCAGTTGTTCGACCAGCTTGGTAATCGGGTTCAGGCAGGTCATGTGAACCATACCTGGAGCTTCCTGGACGCGAAACGTGGCGACAAACAGCGTGCCGTCGCGCGGTTGGACGCCGCCCTGCAGGTGCTGGATGAACAGCAGATCAGCAACAATCAACTCATACACCGTACCCTGGGTATGGATCGCCTGCGCCGTGCGATAGAAGACGGCACATCGCTGTCCGATATCGAACCCTACAAATCCTAAGCGCTGTACCCTGTACGCACGACTCAAAAGGCCAGTCGCATTGACTGGCCTTTTGGGTTTCTTCCACCCTCAGGTTAGTTCTGGGGAGGAGGGGTCGGCCACGGCGTAGGACCAGGACCGGGGGGATTTCCGAGCGCCTTAATCATGGTGATCTCCTTGTGTGTGAACTTGGTGCTGCCTGTCGCTAACATCAGGTTCTCACTTCGGGGTCACCTCAACGGGTTAATTCGGTAACATTAAAGGTAATTTTGTGAAGCGAAGTTAGCTCACACAAAAGCGTAGGTGGCCAAATGTACAATTTGACTCATTGCAGCAAATAAACAGGGAACAAAGAAGCGCTATTACATTCAAGTGTGCCGTATAACATGGCTCACTGGTTTCAGACATGGGGCAAGACCGCCAGGCCCGCACCAGCGCACCAAGCGAGCAGTAACCGGTGGGTGGTCGTCAGGGAGCCGACTTGGAAAGAATGTGGATTAGTTCTATAGTTGAGCATTAATGCACGGTCTTACGCTGGAAAGTACCTATGCGCCGCTTGCTTTACACAATGTGTGTCATTTTGCTGTTCTCTGGCATGGCTTCTGCGCAGTCCGCGCAGCCGCCGTCCTACGTTATCAACCTTATCAACCGCGCAATCTCTGAAGACAATGCCCTGGTGGTGGCTGAATTCGGGGTCACAAATACCGGCGGGGATGCGGCGCAGGAAGCGACCGTGGAACTGGCAGCGATTGATGTTGATGGAACGCGTGTGGTGGCCAACACAGCAATCAGGGCGCTTGAGGGCAACAGCGACCGCGAGATTATGTCGCTGACAGCGCCTGTTACTTTGTTTCCACCGGGGAACATCCAGCAGTTTCGGTTGCAGCTTCGCGGTGCAGACATTGCCCATCAGGCACAGACGTTCAGCATCCAGATCCCGGTTTATGCGGCAGAGGCCTATAATCCGGCGGCAGCACCAGAGACCGGTGCAGAGCCAACATCACCCAACACCTTCACGATTCCCTTTGCAGAAGTCACGGTTGACCTGAACCGGCCTGACCATATCGCACTGATGGTGGGCATCGCAGGAGCGGGGTTGGTTGTGCTGTGGCTGCTTTCCGTACTGGCGCGGCTCATCTTCCGCCGTCCAGCGCCTTTCGGCACATGGCAGCCTCCTTATGCCACCCTGCCACCGCTCGACCCCAACACCACCTATGGACGCCGTCAGTTATGGCAGCAGCATGCCCAGAACAATGCCATTATGGCCCCCTGCGTACCTGGTGGGCTGCATGCGACCAAAACGCTGATGGGGATGGATGGACGACACTTATCTGGCTGGCGGATTTTATCCGTGCGCATGAGTCAGTACGACATGTATGGGCGCGTGGCGCGCACGCAGATCCTGGCTGCACCTGGCATCATTCGCAGGCTCAACCGGGCAGCCGGCAAGAGTGGACAACTTGAACGGGCCAGGCTCCAGCGGCGGCTGCGCCCGGTTGGCAAGCGGCTGGCCCGCCAGATTGCGGGCAAGATCAACAGCCGTACTGCGATGCTGCCGGTGGCGCTTGATGTCCGTTTTCGCGGGTTGCATGGGGAAGTGATGATTGTGTTTCAGGTCTTTCAATGCCACCACGGGTACTGGCAGCTCATCGATAGCTGGCAGCCAGAGATGATGATTGCGAGCAAAACCATCTACGATACCTACACGTACTCAATCTTTGGCCAGAGTGGTGGCGAGTCTTTGCGGGAATTCCGGCGGCGGCTTCCTGATGAGCTAACGCACCTGCTTACAGAGCTTGTCGGCGCACGTCCATTTGTCCCAGAGACCATCCCGCAGCGGGACGCAGCAGCACCCACACCGCGTGGTACGTCCGCCGCAGAGACCAAAGGACGGTAATCCCGCCCCAGACCCGCGCGCAATCTGCCGTCTGTAGGCTCTGTATGGTGGCGCTCCCGCGCTCGCCTGGCGCAGAATCAGGGTAACGGGGAGATGCATGCATGGGTTGATTGTCATCCTTAGCGAACACTGCAAGGCCGTGTCTTCCCGCCCTGCCTTCACCTTCGTCCCGCGTAGGGCCAGCGGGGACAGCGCAGGCGCGGTTCCCCGTGCATTCAACCGGTCATGCGTGTATCCGTGCCAGAAGCACAGACGAAAGAAGCCGGGGTGACCCCCGGCTTCTGGTGAAACTCGACTCGTTTATGCTGTTGTGTTTAGCGCTTATTCCGTCGGCGGCAGCAGTACGCCGTCGATAACATGGACAACACCGTTGGTGGTCAGGATATTTGCCGTGACGACACTGATATTGCCATTCAGCGTGACGGTACCGTCTTCGCCAACGGTCACATCAATGAAATCGTTGGCCAGGGTCAGCACCGCGCGGCCATCGGTCAGTTCAGCGGCAGTCAGTTCGCCACCACCGGCTGCACCCACGACGTGGTAACGCAGCACTTGGTTCAGGAGGTCCGTATTCGCCAGCAGTTGTTCTGCGCTGAGGCCAAGCTCATCGAGCAGGGCTTCAATGGCGGCGTTGCTGGGCGCGAAAACGGTGAAGGGGCCAGGGCCACCCAGGGCTTCGAGGATTGCCGGATCTGCAGCCTGAAGGGCCGCAACCAGGATGCTCAGGTCTTCGCTGCCAGCAGCAGTATCCACGATACTGGCCAGATAGTCGGCGCGCGAGGTAGCCACGACGATCGCTTCGGGCGCATCCGGCGTACCGGCGGCGGCCACGAAGTAATTGACGCCAGCTTCGAGTTCGGTACCGGTCAGGTCGATGACCACGGGTTCGGTCAAGCCATTGGGCACAACGGCCAGATCATAGCCGCCTGCAGGCACATCGATGCTCACCACACCATCGTTCAGCGGCCCGGCAGGGGTGAAGAAGCTGCCAGGGTAGGCCAACGCATCGAAGAGAACTTCCCCGTCAGCGAGGATGTCAACGGGATCAACGCCTTCAATGGCATGGAAAATGGTCACGCGCGCCTGACGATCCGCAATCGGGCTGTAGTCCTGCGGAATGACAGCGATGCTCTGATCACCATCCTCAGTACCAATGGCGGCCAGGGTGACGAAATCACCGTTTTCCAGGGTCACTTCAACCGGGCCATATGCGGCGGCGGCAGCATTGCTGTTCGCCCCAATCTGGAAAGAATAAGTACCGGCGCTCAGTTCGATCCAGCGGGTGAAGCTGCCGAAACGAATTCCGCTAAGTACCGGCGCGCCATCGCGAAAAACAACGATGGTGGGGACAGCGGGGGTGAGGTGTGCAACGCGGAAGTACCCGCTGCCGGTTGGGGCGGGGGCTTCTTCGGTGGCATCCTGCGCCATAAGGGGTACCGAAAGGACGAGCATCAGTAACGCCACAGTAACCAGGGATACAATTTTACGCATGTTAATGGTCTCCTCATGAGATGCGTTGGATAAGCGTTCTGGTGAACCTAATTATATGGGGCTGCAAGTTAAATTGCCACTAAATCGGGCTGAATTTGGCGGCTGTGCGTGAATTCCCTCTGAAATCGTCATGACCTTAAGCTGAAGGTGCGGCAGCCGCGTTCTCAGAACCGCACAGCCGCAGCGTCAGTCAGCTTCCGGGTGGCCTGTGAGTGCATAAACCAGCACACCCAGTGCAGAGACGACAAAGGATCCAATCATTCCAATCGATTGAAGCTGCCCCAGAAACGCATCGGAGTCTGCACTTTGCGGATGTGACCCGAACCCCAGAATGTCTGCCATCCCACTGAGCGCCGCGAAGACCAACCCTGTAAGCGCCAGGCGTGTGCCAATCTGCTGAACCAGCGTTGAAGGCGTATGTGCATAGAACGTGAACTTAACATAGATCAGCGCGCCCATGACCAGCAGTGCGAAGCCGACAAGAATTGCAGCGACCTGCACAATGCCGATATTGTCTGTGGGGGTGATGCCGGTTACCCCAGGAAACAACCCCATCAGCACCAGAATGGCTCCTAACGCGCCCAGCGCGATCCCCAGTTGGGCTACACGTGTCATACTTCACCTTTTGTGCCGCAGCCTCACGTGAAGAACATTACCCTTTGGGGCGTAGATCGTCAAGATACCCCGCTTAATGGGGTGCGATGAAGTCAGTTTCGGTTTAAAATGAGAGTGTCCTCATAATGAGAGTGTTCTCATCCAAAGGAATCGGCAAACATGGTTGATACCCAATTGATTCAGCAACTTGAAAGTCGTGATCCTGAACAACGCAAGCAGGCGGTTAAGGACCTGGCAAAGACGAAAGACCGTGCAGCGCTGCCGTACCTGGCCTCTGTCTTTCGCAATGACCGGGATTCCGAAGTCCGTGAGCTGGCACGCAAAGCCGGGGTGTACATCAATAAGCACACCATTGGGGAACCTGACATCTATGACGACGAAGAAGAAGAAAATGACAACGGCTATCAACCTTTGTACGTCACTAACGATGATGTGGACGCTGCACCCGCATCATCGGGTGCAGCTCAGGTGCCGGAGGTTGAGGTTACGGATCTGGACAGAGAGCGGGCGCGCGGTCTGGTACAGCAAGCCCTGGATATTCACATGCGCGGCAACAACAGCCGCGCGATCCGGTACATGCAGCAGGCATTCAAGAAAGACCCCACCCTTATGCGCGACAGCTACACCAAAGGGCTGGCAGCGACCATTGTCGGTTCCAGCGCAGATAATGCCGTGCAGATCATCCTTCAGGGTGAAAAGCGCAAAACGGGCGGAAAGCTCACCGATGAAGCCGATCCCAGTTGGGGCGATGCCTTCATCGACCTGGCGATCTATGCGGCAGTCCTCATTGGGCTCAGCATCTTTGGTCAATTGGTGGTGGTCGAAGCGCTGCGCACGGCTGTGGTGAACTCTCCATCTGCGGCCAGCTATGGCTTTGACCCCACAATGTTTGATATGCTGCTTTCTTCAGGTAGTGTCATCGCAATTGTTGCCGGGTCGCTGGGGGCTGGCGTCGGCAGCGTCCTTCAGTTGCTGATACAGTACTTCATTATTCACATGATTGCGGTAACCATCATGGGCGGCGATGGCTCGATGCCGCGTCTGATTCGCTACTGCACACTGTTTCTGACGTTTTTAAATCCTGCCATGCTGGTTGTGTTTGTAGGGCTGACCTTCTTGGGATTGTCGCTGCCCGAGTCCTCATTGGGCATCATTGTTATTGCGTCCGTTGGTGTGTTTCTGGGTATCTCGTTCTGGTTCTCGCGCCTGATCGGGAAAGCGTACCGTTTCGGCACAGGGCAGGGGTGTGCTGCGCTGGTCCTGTCTTATGTGCTGCCAGTGTTGATTTTATGCGGCTGCAATTTTCTCATTACACTTGCCGCGTTCCAGTCACTATAGCTGGTGCTGACGTGGCGGGAGTAGCACCGCACTGCCGCCACACGCTGTAGCGCAGTGTTTTCGCAGTGAGTTCGGAGTGATTCTTGCTATGACCTATATTTTCATCAGCCATGCCCATGAGGATTCGAAAGCGGCTGAAACGCTGGCACAGCGTTTTGCTTTGGCCGGGTATGACTATTGGCTGGCAGTGCCTCCGCTGGATGGCGCTGCTGCCCATAACGACACGGGTGGGGACGACAATGTCGATGACCAGTGGGTGAGCGTTGTGGAAGCCCTGGAAGGGTGCGCCGCATTTGTGTCTATTGTTTCTCCTGCCGCAAAGCGGTCAGAATGGGTGCAGAACGAGATCCTGGTGGCGACCGATATCGGCAAGCCCGCTTTTGCCCTGTTTCTACGCGATGGCGATCTTCTTGATGCAAACAATGTATCTGTCTTTGTCCGCGAGTCTGACTTCATCAGTGAGCTGACCGCCGAGGCTGTGGCGCAGCCTGGCTCAGGGATCAACTTTGCCTGGGGCTGATGGAGAACCCAGTTATGCTTGCTGTGGCGTTTATTGCCTGGCCATTGTGCCAGATGTGTTCCGTTTGTGGTTGAGGGATACCCATAAGCATCCTGGGACGCAGCCAGCCGTCTGTGTCGTTTATGTCGTCTATAATGAAACAATCTGATTCCACATCCCGCCTCCGCAGCCGCACTTCTGGCCCTCTCTCAACACGCTCCCCGATGAAGGTCCTTTGGGGTCCTTCTGATGCCGCGAACCACCGTGTGCTGGCTGTATTCCAGAGATTACACAAATGCTTAAGAAAGCATAAACCAAGCACGTTCAAATGTTAATCTTGAGTCTCAATTTAATAACGTTGCTTTGCTAGAATTAACTTCTCTCAGCTTGGCAAAGAGACGTTTGTTTAGTGCAGTTCGGCAAAATCAGTCAATAATATGAAACACATGAAACAAACCAAAGTACTAAAAGTCGACTTCAACGATCCAGACGCGGCCTCCATCCACGAGGCGGCAGATGCTATACGGGCGGGTCGGCTTGTGGCCTTCCCCACAGAAACCGTGTACGGTCTGGGTGCCAATGCGCTGGATGGGGACGCCATCCAGCAGATCTACCATGCCAAGCGCCGCCCTGCAAATGATCCCATTATTGCTCACCTGGGTCATGCCGCTCAGCTAGACTATATCGCGGTGGATATTCCAGAAGCTGCCCGCCAGCTAGCGGAGGTCTTCTGGCCAGGCCCGCTTACCATGGTGCTGCGACGCGCTGCACACATCCCTGCCAACATCGCGGTAGGACTAACCACCATTGCGGCGCGTGTTCCGGTACATCCGGTGGCACGCGCACTGCTGGAGGCTTCTGGGGTGCCCATCGCCGCGCCAAGCGCCAACACGTTTACACGGCCCAGTGCCACAACTGCCGCTCACGTTCTGGAAGACCTTGATGGTTATGTTGATATTGTGCTGGACAGCGGGCCAACCCACATCGGCCTGGAGTCCACCGTGCTTGACCTCACACAGTTCCCGCCGCTGGTCCTGCGCCCAGGGGGGGTGCTGATAGACGATCTGCGTCAGATCATTCCAGAGGTTGAGGTAAAACCCCAGTATCTGACCGAAAACCAGACCGCGAGCGTATCGCCGGGAATGCTCATCAAGCATTATTCACCCAAAGCGCGCGTCATCCTGTATGAGGGACTGCCGGAGGCTGTTACACAGCGCATGTGCGCAACAGCACGTGAGCTGGTCGCGGATGGCAAACGCGCGGGTGTGCTGGTTAGCGAGGAAGAAGCCCCGCAATTCACTGATCTCGGAGTGCGCATCATTGCACTCGGCAAACAAGACGACCTCGCGCAGGTTGCGCGGGTTTTGTTCGCCGCCATGCGCGCGCTGGACGCCCAGGGCGTTGACGCCATCCTCGTGCATGGTTTCGGGCAAGACGGGCTTGGCGCTGCGATCTGGGATCGCCTGGTGCGTGCGGCAGAAGGTCGCGTTGTGCGGGTCTGAGCAGTGGGATGATCGCCGTGCATCACCCTCTGCCCTGCCTGCCCATCCCCTCACGTGCAGCCACACTCGGCCACACGCAGATCCCGTGCTGACTCCGGCACTGCTCACGGTATAATAGACAGCATCATTCTCAATCCTACGCTGGATCGAAGCGCAAGTCCGATGAACAGAGCATCCAGAACATCGAAGCCGTTATTGTGGGGAGCGTATTCCCTGCTCATGCTTAGCACAGCAGGGCTGCTGCTCACTGTTCCGTTTCCATACTCGATCCTCGCGTCGTTCGCGCTGCTGGTTGTGGTCCTTTCCTGGCTCGAATTCGGCAGCCTGCCCGCAGTCGGCTTTCTGAGGCGCTTGCGCCCAATCCTTCACATCAATCCGCGCGTGTTTGCTGGCGGGGCGGTCATTTTTATGGTGGCCAGCGGCGCAGCCCTGCGTGAACGCGATCTGCTGCACTATGCTGCTGCCTTTCTGGTCACCGGCACAGTGCTTATGGGACGCTATGCGCTCTCCCACCCGCATGAACGACCCGATAACAAAGCAGCATCTGCACTGCGCCCTTCCGCGGCCTATCCAGAGATCTTTGCGCTCGGTGTGATCCTGCTGCTGCTGCTGGCAGAGATCAACGGCAGGCTGCTTGATGTTGGGTTTCTGGATGACATCTCGCGGCATGCGGAGTTCATCCTGCTGGTTACTGGCATCGTGCTCATCGTGTGGGGGGCCAGCGGCGACCCGTTCCCGTTTCCGCGCCAGCCCAATCGCTATTGGCCGCTGCTCGTTACCGTTCTACTGGCCCTTACCCTGCGCTTTGGTGGGTTACACTTTACGATTCGTCACTCTGTTGATGAAGGTGTGGTGGTGGGCGGTTTGTATCACGTGATCTATGAAGACGCCGGTATGGTTACCCCGGTTTCTGTTTACCTCTACTCAACACAAGTCTACTCTTATGTGCAGTGGATCATTGCAGAGCTGTTCGGGTACACGCTGCTGACGTTTCGCGCGGTGAATGCCCTGGTCGGCGCGCTGACGGTCATCCCGGTTTACCTGATTGGCGAGGCGTTGTTTGGCAGGCGCTTTGCTGCGGCGGCAGCGCTGATCATGGCAACGTTTCCGCCACACCTGCAATTCAGCCGGATTGCGATGGCCCACATCGTTGATCCGTTCTTCGGCGCAATGGCCTTCGCATTCATGGTGCGTGGGTTCAAACATAACCGTCGTATCGACTGGGCAATCGCCGGTGCTGCGCTGGGTTTAACCCAGTATTTCTTTGAGGGTGGGCGCTTGCTGTTTCCGCCGCTCTACCTCCTGTGTATCGCGGTGCTGTTCGTCACGAGGTTCACGCTGGTTCGCCAGCGCTGGCGCGGCATCCTTTGGAGCATTGGCATCGCTGCGCTCGTTGCTTTCCCCGTCTATTACAGCATCGTGGTGCAGGGTAAACCGATGTTTAACAGGCTGGAGGCCAGCGGCGTGGGGGAGAGCTACTTCCAGAGTCTGCTCTCTGGCGGCCTTACCGCCAGCGAACTGGGTGACTTGCTCCGGCGCTTTCTCTCGCCCCTGCTGGCCTATGTTCAGCGTCCCGAAAGCGGCCTCTATTATGGCGGCAGCGAACCTATCATGATGCGAACCCTCGTCCCGGTTTTCCTGATGGGGGCAGGATTTCTGGCGTGGCGTGTTCGCGGCGTGGCCTGGGTGGTTTTCGTGTGGATTGGGGTGAGCGCACTCGCCAATGGTTTTGTGCTCGATAGTTTTGTCTATACGCGCTACATCGTCGTGTTTCCTGCGCTGGTACTGGCCCTGACGACCGGCGCTGTGATTGTGCTGCCCGCGCTGGTTCCCAAACGGCTGGGGTCCCTGGTGTATGCTGGCGCAGTAATAGTCATCTGCGGCATTCAGGTCAGCTACTACTTCAACGAGCACCTGCCCACCTTCAGCCAGCAGATCTGGTATGACCACGAATATCGTGATGGGATTGACGCCGCGCTGCGTGCCGCTGAACTGCCCGGTCCGCTAGACGCGTATATCCTCGACACCCCGGCGAATGACCGCATTGTGGCGCGCGCGATGTTCGCCTTTATGGTGAGGAATATGCCTGAAGGGGCCAAGAATCTGGAGGTATTTGAGGCTGACGACTTTGATGAGGCCGACATCCTTACCCTGTCAGACGAACGCCATGCCGCTTTCTTTGTCAGTCCGGATGATTTGCGCATCATTAACCTCATTACAGAGTCGTTCGATGTAAAATTCGCCGTACCCAGCGCATTCCCGATCCCTCACGACAAAATGTATATGATGTTCTTCGCACCCGCAGGCAGTCGCATTGCCAGGGTGGACCCACCCGCAGAATAGCCATGCGCGGGGCGATGTGGGACAACATGACGACTCAGGTTTGTTTTGCGCGTGAAGCCCGCATCCTCCCTGCCCCTTCTTGTGGGGGGAGATGGATTTCGGGTGAGGGCAATTCAGCCGCAACTTCAATGACGGGGTCAGTGCCGGGCAAAACGCCTCTTGCAATTTCGGTTAACGCGGGTTAATATAAAAAGTGTGCGGGCAGTTAGCTCAATTGGCAGAGCGTCTCGTTGACGTCGAGAAGGTCATAGGTTCGAGTCCTATACTGCCCACAATCTAAGACACCACTCGAACATCCGGCAACGTTACCGGATGTTTTTGTTTCCGTCAGTACGGTGACATGCAGGCAAAAGCACGCACCCGCAACGTACCACCGAACCCCGACCGTGCAGCGCTGCTTCGGCGCGCACAGATGCACACACGCTCCGCGATCAGGATTTCGCGCGACAGCAGGTTGCCTGGTGACTGTGGATCTCAGCAGCCATCCACGCAGTATAATGTGTGCAATTGTCACGGATCTGCCCAGGTGCAGGCTGTGTACGTAAACGGACGCCAGGCGCTACCGCGCCACAACGGAAAGCGTGATTGCTGCATGAAGCTCAACGATCCGTGCCCCTGCCACAGCGGCAGGCCCTACAGCCGGTGCTGCCGCCCTTTGCACGAAGGCGCGCTGCCCCCAACGCCAGAAGCGCTGATGCGTTCGCGCTACAGCGCTTACGCATTAGGCAAGAGCGCCTACATCGTGCGAACGACGCATCCAGACAGCCCGCATTATCGCAAGGATACGGCTGCATGGCGCGCAGAAGTGGATGTTTTCTGCCGTACCACCCGGTTTCTGGGCCTGAGCATTCTGGCCACAGATGCCGATACGGTGACGTTTCACGCCTTGCTGGTGTCTGGCCAGCAGGATGCGTCATTTCGGGAGCGCAGCCGGTTTGCCCAGCATGAAGGCCGCTGGAAGTATTTACAGGGCACCCAGGAATAACGGAGAGACGTTACACAGAAGTATGCAGGCAAGCGCAATCCCCCATCGATGGGGCTGGGGCAGCCCAATGCATACGGGGTATCATCAATGGTAGGGTTGCAGGATCGCTGGCAAGGTCTTTAATGCCAGCATCCGCCATTGTCGGTTTGCAGGAACATACGAATGCAGGGGGTGCAGCGTAAGCAGGCGCGCAAACACACTTCGCACGCTGGCCAGCGGTGATCACGTTACGAAGGCCGCTATGCAGCGCGCATCACATTACAGCCAGTCCGTATTGATTCGTGTGCGGTGATAACCGGCAGGATGACCGCGCGGGTCAATTGTGGCAGAACAACGAAAGAGCAGACAGCATGTGGTACTTCCTTAAAGAAGATGAACAACTCCTCATTACCAGCCTAACCAGCCGCTATGTACTGAACGGTCCCGGGCGCTATTTCGTCCCGATGTTTATTAACCGGGTGCGCAGGCGCAAAGGGACAACCCTTACAGAAACCCAGTATGCGCGGGTGCGGGACAGCCGCACCGGTGAAATTCACAACATTCAGGGCCCCGGGTTGTTTTTCCTGGGAGCCTACGAAGAGGTTGCTGCAACCCTGAATATCCTGGCGCTGGATAAGCAGCAGTATGTGCGCATCATGGATGCGAAAACCGGGGCGATACGGGTCGAACGCGGCGAAAACAGCATCATTCTCACGCCCAACGAGGAACTCGTCCGCGATGAGCAAGGAGAACTCGTCCGTAACGCCGTGAACATTGATGAAGATCGGGCGGTGATTGTGCGCAGCATCAGCACAGGGCAGCAGCGCCTCATTGCCGAACCCCAGGTCTTTATGCCGACCACCGACGACGAAATCGTCCGCACACAGGTACGCATCAAACTTGAAGACCATGAAACGGTGGTCGTCAAACTGGAAAACGGTTCCTACCAGTTCCGTAATGGGACCGACACAACCCGCTCGTTTTTCCTGATGCCCCACACCGAACTGGTCACGTTTCAGTGGGCAAGCGGCATCCGAAAGGAAGCCCGCAACCTGCGCCTGACCAAACTGGACAGGCGTCCAAAATTTATGTGGTACGATTTTGAAGTCCGCACTGCCGACAACGTCGAACTTGTCATCGGCATTACGTTCTTCTGGCAGATCATGGATGTGGTGCGGATGGTCTCTACCACCGACGACACCACCGGCGATATCTGCGCCCATTCGCGCAGCCTCATTATTCAGGCGGTAAGCCGCACGACCCTCGAAGGTTTTCTGTCGCACTTCAACAGGATTGTCAGTGACGCCGTGATCGACACGCCCGACCCGTTCAATGCAGAGCGCGGCGTGCGGATCCATGCGGTTGAGGTCAGGTCGATTACCTGCAAAGACGCACGTACCCAGGAAACCCTCAACGAAATCATTCAGGAAACCACCAACCGGCTCAACCGACTGCAGAAGCAGGAAAGCGAAAACGAGGTGCGCCTGCGCCAAATTGAAGGTCAGATCGAGGCGGAGCGCCGCCGTACAGAGCTGCTGGCATTGCAGCGAGAAGGGCAGCGGATGGAAGCACTGGCAAAAGGTGAGGCCGAGGCCGAGCGCGTGCGCGCGTTCTTCGAGGGGCTGGCGAACCTCCCGGATGCCGAGCGCCTGGAGATTTACCGGCTCCTGCGCAAACAGGATGTGCTGCAAGCTGTGAGCGGTGGCAAAGCTCAGATCTTCTTCACCCCTGCAGATGTCAATCTGAGCATCGAGTCAAAGTGACGGGTCTGTGGTTGCGGCGCACACTGGCGGCACAGCGATATGCTATGCCGGGGTAACGTCTGCTGCCGCAGGTGGGCCGGGCTGCTAACCGACGTTCACCCCGCGCCTTGCTGACTCCGTACATCTTTTGTTTTTGTACGCGTCTCGTTTCGCCTATAATGAAGGCATGATCGAGATCGCCCAAAAGGAGTCTCTATGCGCAGAGTTGCTGCATTTGTAGCGCTTATGTTCCTGCTCAGCCTTCAGGCAGTGCAGGCCCAGCAGGAATCGCCCCTGGCTGTGGTGGATGTGGAACCGCAGCAGGGCCTAACGCTGGATGAGCAAACGCCCGTCACCTTCTATTTTAATCGTGACCTGGATTGCGATACCGCTGCGGTTCAGGTAGCTGGCGAGGATATCGCGGAAGAAACCCGCTGTGATGGCAATCAGGTCAGTGTGATTCCCACCCTGCCCTACACGCCCGGCGCAGACTACACCTTTAGCATCGACACCACCCTGCGCGGGGTGGATGGCAGCGCGCTGCCCGAACCGTTTTCGGTCACATTTGCCGCCGTTGGTACACTGACTATTACCAACACCTTGCCGCAGGATGGAGCCGAGATGGTGGCGGCAGACACGGTGCTGACGGTCATCTTCAGCGAACCGGTGGTACCGCTGGTTTCGTCTGAAGATCAGGCCAGCTTACCCAACCCGCTCAGCATCCAACCTGCCACTGCCGGGACAGGCGAATGGCTCACCACATCCATCTACACCTTCACGCCAGAAAACGGCTGGGCAGGATCAACGCAGTATACGGTGACCGTGCGCGATGTGACCAGTGTCGCGGGAACCCGGCTGCTGCAAGACTACAGCTTTGGTTTTACCACCGCGACCGCAGCGGTTGTCGAAGCGCTGCCGCAGGCCGTCACAGAGGGCGTGCCGCTGAACACGTCGGTTCAGGTGACCTTCAACCAGCCGGTCGATCAGCGCAGCGCAGAAGCCGGTTTCTACCTCGTTCCCACCGTCGGCGGAGACGCCGTCAGCGGATCCTTTGAGTGGAACGCAGACAGCACCGGCTTCCGCTTTACGCCGTCCGCCAACCTGCTGCTGGGGCTGGAGTACGAATATGGGTTCCCGGCTGAAACCGTAGCGCCGCTGAGTGGCGGCGGTTTTGCAGCGCCATACCGCACATTCTTTGTGACGGTTCAACCACCCGGCATCGTCGGAACAGAACCCCCTGACGGCGGCCTGACGCCTCCCTACGGCGGCTTCACGATCTATTTTGCCTCCCCCATGAACCCGGCTACGCTCAATGACAGAATCTCGATTTCGCCCACGCCGCGCGAAGAACCCGAAAATCTTTTCTACCGCGATTGGAGCAACAGCGTCACTGTTTCATTCCCACAGGAACCAGACACCACGTATACGGTGAGCATCGCACCCGGTATGGAGGATGTGTATGGCAACACCATCGATACGCCGTTCACCTTCAGCTATACCACTACCAGCTATGAACCTGAACTGACACTGCGCGTGCCGGGTGGACGTGTTGGTTTTTACGATGCGGGCCGTGCCACCACCGAGATGTTCCTGACGCACCGCAATGTAAACCGCGTGGACTTGCAGCTTTTCAGTGTGCCGCTTGTTGAGTTCGTGAACCTCTTAAGTGCGGAGGATTCCTACGCGCGCCTGTTCGATTTTGCGCCGCGTGCGGATACGCTCGTCAGGAGCTGGCAAATTCCGAACACTGCGCCGACTAACGTGCTGCGCTATGAGCTGGTGAACCTGGCTGGCGAAGGCTCCAACGGCCAACCCCCCGCCTGCCCTGAGGCGCTGCCATCACGTGCCCGGGTTGGCGATCGCGCCATCGTCACCACCGAACCCGATCCACTGCGCGCCCGCAGTTCGCCGCCGGATGGCGAAATTGTCGATCTGCTTTACAAGGGTTATGCTTTTGAAATTACAGGCGGCCCCACCTGCACGACCGGCATCATCTGGTGGGAGGTGCGCCTGCGCGAAGGCAACACAGCCTGGGTCGCGGAAAGCGTAAGCGGGGAATACCTGTTTGAAGTGACCGCGGCTGCCGAAACACCGCCGCAGGTCAACCCGTCCGAAATCCTGACCGGTGGTGCGCTCCCGCCTGGGATCTACTACATCACGGCAAACGCCCCGGAACTTGACGAATTGGGCTATAGCCAGCAGGCCCAGTTCATGGTGGTTGGCTCAGTCAACATCGTCATGAAAACGTCCATAGACAGCGTTCTGGTGTGGGTTACCGATGTGCGCACAGGTGAACCTGTCGAAAATGTGGCGGTGTCCCTTTATGGCGCTGCGGAATTCCCGGCAGCACAGATCACCGACGGCGACGGTATGGCGCGCTTTGCAATCACCCGTCTCAGCGACCTTAATGTACCGCTGGTCGCGCTCATCGAAGATGGGGATTATTTCGGCGTCGGTTATACTGAGTGGACGAACGGTATCGAACCCTGGCAGTTCAACGTCAGCTACAATTTCTACCCTCAGCAGTATAGTCTCTATCTCTATACGGATCGTCCGGTCTATCGCCCAGGGCAAACGGTGTACTTCAGAGGCATCATCCGCAGCCGCGACGACATGAACTATACGCTGCCGGAGCTTGACACGGTGCCTCTGGTCATCTTCGACCAGAACACCACCGAAATCTATCGCGCAGATGTGCCCCTTACCGAATTTGGGACGTTCAGCGGCGAATTCACACTCGCAGATGGTGCCGGTGTTGGTGCGTATCGTGCCTCGGTTTCGCTGCCTTCCAGCGCGCGCTACCAGACGGAGGGCGGCGGCATCAGTTTTGATGTCGCAGAATATCGTCTGCCGGAATTCCAGGTCAGCGTGACGGCGCGGGAACCAGAAGTGGTGCAGGCGGATACCATCCAGGTGACCGTAAACAGCACATTCTTCTTCGGCGGCCCGGTGCGCAATGCCTCTGTGGATTACGATGTCTATGCCAGCGACACCTTCTTTGCGTATGAGGGTGAAGGGCGCTATGACTTCTTTGACTTTGATTTCGACGAAGGCCGTTCACTGGCCAGCAGCTTCTCCCCCTACTTTGGACGCAGCATCACCAGCGGGACCGGCAGCACCGACGATGACGGCAATCTGGTCATCGAGATTCCGGCAGATCTTGCCGAAGAGACGATCAGCCAGCAGTTCAGCATCCAGGCCACCATCCTGGACAGCACCGGCCAAACGGTTTCAGGGCGCACTTCGGTGATTGTGCATCGCGGGCTGGTGTATCTGGGTGCAGCGCCAGAGGAGTACGTGGGTACAGCGGGCGAAGAGTCGGCCATCAACATCATTTCAGTGGATTGGGAAAGCGAGATTGTCCCGAATCAGGAAGTCACTGTTGCGGTGGTCGAGCGCCGCTGGTCAAGCGTTCAGGAGGTTGACCAGAATACCGGGCAGATTGTATATACCTACGACGTGGAAGAACTTCCTGTCGCTACCGATACCGTCATCACCGGCGCAGATGGCAAAGCGACCTTTGCCTACGTCCCCCCGCGCGGCGGTATCTACAAGATCACAGTGACAACACGAGACTCTGCCGGGAATCAGGTTGTGGCGTCTACGGTGCAGTGGGTGGCCGGCAGCGAGTATGTCACGTGGCGTCAGGATAACAACAACCGTATTCAGATTGTGGCAGATAAGAACTTCTACCAGGTTGGAGACACCGCCGAAATCCTTATCACGTCACCTTTCCAGGGAGACGTTGAGGCGCTGGTGACGGTGGAACGCGGCGACATCCTCACGGCGCAACGCCTGACGCTGACCGGCTACTCCTATGTTTATGAAGTGCCGATTCTTGATGCATTCACGCCTACCGTCTACGTGAACGTCTTCCTGGTCAAAGGCGTGGATGATACGAATCCTGTCGCGACCTTCCGCAGCGGCCTGGCCCAGCTCAACATCGAGAATACGCGCCGCGAACTGAATATCGACATCACGACTGACCGCACCGCTGTCGGCCCGCGTGAAACGGTGACGTACAC
>CAZQIJ010000026.1:0-20929 GCA_964592955.1 uncultured Anaerolineaceae bacterium | reverse complement strand
TCCCCGCCCGCCTGAATCGGTGGCTGGTTTTTTGTCTGGTACAGCCTAAGTCCCCCGCTACCCCGACTTTGCAAAAGCCCTGGTGTTTAAGGGTTACGCGCCCGCGCATCAGACGGGGTACGCGCGGCTTCGCACCCTGCACTCAGTTTTAGGTACCAGGCAAACGTGATGACAACCAACCGCCGTGAAGACATTCTGAAGGAAGCCGCCCGTCTCTTTCGTGAGAAAGGCTACGAGCGAACTTCCGTGCGCGACCTTGCCGACGCCGTCAACATGCAGTCTGGCAGCCTCTTCTACCATTTCCGCACCAAAGAGGATATTCTCGTAGAGATCATGAACGACGGCATCGCGCAGCTCATCGCCCGCCTGAATGCCGCGCTGCAAGACGCACACACCCCGCGCGACCGGCTCTACACACTGCTGCGCGTCCATCTCACCGCCGTGCTCGAAGAAGCGCCAGACGCGATGGGAGTCTATCTCTATGAGTGGCGCAGCCTCTCCACCGCCGCCCGCGCACAGCTCATCGCCCAGCGCGATGTCTACGAGCGGCGCATGACCGAAGTTCTGGAAGAAATCGCCGTCGCCGGGTTAATCCCCCAGGATGTAAAGATCTTCCGCCTGTTTCTGCTGGGCGCGCTCAACTGGACGGCGGAATGGTTTAACCCCGGCGGCGCATTGGATGCCGAAGCGCTGGCGCAGCGTTTCCTCGTTTATATCACGAAAGCAGGCTGAACGATGATCCTGGACTCTCAACTGAACCCCCGCAGCGCAGCGTTTATCGCCAACCGCGACGCGATGCTGGCGCTCGTCGCCGAGCTTGACTCGCACCTCCAGCAAGCGCGGGCCGGTGGCGATGTCGCCAAATTTCGCGAGCGTGGCAAGCTCCTGCCGCGTGAACGGCTCGAGCTGCTGCTGGATCCCGGCACGCCCTTCATGGAGCTTTCGCCGCTGGCCGCGCACGGCATGTACAACGACGAAGCCCCCGGCGCATCCGGCATCATGGGCATCGGCTATGTGAGCGGCACCGCCTGCATGATCATGGTGGACGACGCCACCGTAAAAGGCGGCGCGGTCTACCCGATGGGCGTGAAGAAGAAGCTGCGCGCCCAGGCAATCGCCCTGGAAAATCGCCTCCCCTGTATCCAGTTGGTCGAATCGGCGGGCGGGAACCTGCTCTACCAGGCAGAGATCTTTGCCGATGTCGGCGGGCGCACGTTCGCCAACGAGGCCCGCATGTCTGCCCTGGGGATCCCGCAGATCGCGCTCGTTTTCGGCTCCTCCACCGCTGGCGGGGCTTATGTCCCCGGCATGAGCGATTACACGGTGTTCGTGCGCGGGCAGGCCAAAGTATTTCTGGGCGGCCCACCCCTGGTGAAGATGGCCACTGGCGAAGAAGCCGACGACGAAACGCTGGGCGGCGCAGAAATGCACGCGCGCATCTCTGGCGTGTGCGATTATCTGGCAGAAGACGACGCCGACGCCGTCCGTATCGGCCGCATGATCGTCGCCCAGCTTAACCAGGCACAGCCCCTCATCTGCCGTGACCGCCGCCGCACCCCGGAACCCCCCGGTTACGATCCCGATGAACTCCTCGGCGTCATCCCGGCCAGTATCCGCATCCCGTTCGATATCCGCGAGATCATCGCCCGCATTGTCGATGCTTCGCGCTTTCTTGAATTTAAACCGGAGTACGGCCCCACCCTCGTCTGCGGTCACGCCGCCATTGACGGCTACCCGGTGGGCATCGTGGCCAATAACGGTATCCTGTTCTCGGAATCGGCCAACAAAGCCGCGCATTTCATCCAGCTCTGCAACCAGTCCCGCACCCCGCTCGTCTACCTGCAAAACATCACCGGCTTCATGGTCGGCACGAAGTACGAGCGTCAGGGCATCGTCAAGGACGGCAGCAAAATGATCAACGCCGTCTCCACCTCCACCGTGCCCCAGTTCACCGTCATTGTGGGCGGATCCTATGGCGCGGGCAATTACGCCATGTGCGGGCGCGCCTACGATCCGCGTTTTCTGTGGACGTGGCCCAACAGCCGCGTCGCCATCATGGGCGGCGAACAGGCCGCCGGGGTGCTCGCCATCGTCCAGGAAGACCGCGCCCGCCGTCGCGGTCAGGAGCCAGACCGTCAGCAGATCGAGATGATGCAGATGATGACGCGCCAGAAGTTCGACGAGGAGTCATCGCCCTATTACGCCACCGCCCGCCTCTGGGATGATGGCATCATCGACCCGCGCGATACCCGCCGGGTGCTCAGCCTGGGGTTGGCTGTCGCCCACAATGTCGATTACATCACACCCGGCCAGCCGCATTACGGCGTCTTCAGGATGTAACCCGCGCACCGCGCAAGGAGCAATGCCATGTCCTGGTTCTGGAATCGCATCGCGCACCGTTACGAGGGCTGGGTGGCACAGGTCAACTGGCCCCAGCATCAGATCAATATCACCGGCGGCGTGTCCGGGCGCATCCTGGAGGTGTGCTGTGGCACCGGCGCGCTTACCCGTAACCTCATGCAGCGCGGCCTGCACGCCTTCGCCATAGACCTGTCCCCGCGCATGATCCGCCAGGCCGCCCACCAGGCCCCGCACCCCGGACGATTCGCCGTCGCCGACGCTGCGCACCTGCCGTTTGCCGATGCCGCGTTCGATTACGTCATCTGTACCGGCGCGCTCGGCCTGTTCCCGCTGGCCTTCAAGCGTGCCGTGCTGCGCGAGCTGGCGCGCGTCACCCGCGGCGAAATCCGCCTGCTGGAGCCGCTCGAAGCGCAGCCCGGTTTCTACTGGCGGCGGGTGCTGCTGTTCTTCATGGACGGCCAGCGACCGCTCCCCCGGAACCTGTTTGCCGAGCTTGGCCGGATACCCGCTGAGGAATGGTCGGCAATCCTCGGCTTGTTCACCTATGTACGGCTGTCACCGCCGGGCACGGGCAGCGCCCCCCACATCTTTGACCAGAGCAGAAGTTAGGGAACACACCATGAAATTCGACGCGGTCCTATTGAGTTACGATCTTAAAAGCATCCCAGATCTGGCGCGCAGTGCCGAAACCCTCGGCTTCGATGGCTTCTTCGTGTGCGAAACCAACAGCGACCCGTTCCTCGGCGCGGCCTTCGCCGCCAGCGCCAGCCGCCAGCTCACCCTGGGCACCAGCATCGCGGTGGCCTTCGCGCGCAGCCCCGCCACCCTGGCCTACCTCGGCTACGATCTGGCGGCGCTCAGCGGCGGACGCTTCATCATGGGCCTGGGTGCGCAGGTGCGTGCCCACAACGAACGGCGCTTCGGCGTCAAATGGGAAAAGCCCCTCATCAAAATGCGCGAAACCATCCAGGCCATGCGCGCCTTCTGGGCCACCTGGCAAACAGGCGCGCCGTTCCGCTTCGACGGCGAATTCTACAATCTCAGCCTCATGACGCCCTTTTTCAGCCCTGCGCGTCACACCCACCGCATCCCGGTCTACATCGCCGCCGTCAATGAAGGGATGCTGCGTCTTGCTGGCGATGTGTGCGATGGCGTCTTCCTGCACGCGCTGCACACCCGCCGCTACCTCACCGAGTACGCGCTGCCGCACCTCCTCAACAGCCTCACGGACTCCGGGCGCGGTCGCCACGATATGGTGATCAACACCGCCGCGTTTGTCGTCCCCACCGATGACCCCGTCTTCGCCGCCAAAGCCGAAGCCTATGCTCGCCAGCAGATCGCATTCTACATGAGCACCCCGGCCTACAAAATCGTCACAGACATTCACAGCTGGCAGGCGACCGCCGAAACCCTCAGCCGCATGGCGCGCGAGGGCCGCTGGGCCGAAATGCCCCACGCGCTCACAGACGACATCCTCGATGCCATGATCGTGACCGGCACCTGGGCCGCGCTTCCGGGAAAACTGCACGACAAATACGGCACCGATATCGACCGCATCAGCTACTATCTGCCCTACGTGCCCGCCGAGGCAGATGAAGGCTGGCGCGCCAGCATTGCGGGGTTCAAAGCATATGGCGGATAACACCACCAGCGCCACCCAGGTGACCGAGGTCGCCCAGGGCATCTACCAGGCACGCATCCCGCTGCCGTTCGCGCTCAACATCGTCAACATTTATCTGCTGCGCGATGGCGACGGCTGGACGGTCATCGATACCGGCATCAACACCGCCGCCGCGCGCCAGGCCTGGGATGATGTCTTCGCCACCCTGCGCTTCACCGCGCGCGACATCCGCCGTATCATCCTCACACACTCCCATCCAGACCATTTCGGGCTGGTCGGCTGGCTTCAGCACAGTGCCGCGCCGCACACCATCCCCGTCTATACCTCTGCCGTCGAAGCTGACCAGCACCGCCGCTTTCGTGAGGAAACCAGCAAACCGCGCTTCTCCCACTTCCTCACCATCACCGGTATGCCAGCCTCGGTTCTCGATCCCGTGGCCGCCAGCATGGAAGACACCATGCGCATGACCCTTCCGGACTCTGCACCGCTGGAAATCATCACCGCCGGGGATACGCTGGCCATCGGCAGCCGCCTTTTCCAGCTCCACCAGGGATCCGGGCACAGTGACGGCCACCTGCTGCTGTACGATGCTGCCGATCGCCTCATGCTGTCTGGCGATCATGTCCTGATGAAAATCACCCCCAACATCGGCTATTGGTCATGGATGCACGCGGCGCGTGACCCCCTCGGTGAATATCTGGCATCGCTGGAACAGTTCAGGCCGTTGGACATCCGCCTTGCGCTGCCCGGCCACAAAGCCCTGATCACCGATTGGGCCGGACGCATCGACGAACTGCGCGCCCACCACATGCAGCGCCTGGATCACGCGCGCGATGCAGTTGCGCACGGCAGCCACACCGCCTACGACGCAGCACACCGCATTTTCGACGTGCGCCATTTCACCGTCCATGAGTGGCGCTTTGCCGTTGCCGAAACGCTTGCCCACCTGGAATATCTGCGCGTGCGCGGCCAGATCACCCGCGATGAAGGCTCCGCAGACACCGGATCTGTGTGGCACTATCACCTGGCCTGACGCGCCACCAGCAGACGGCTGCGCGCGCGCCCTCTGCCACAACCGGATAAGAAGGACAAAGAAGGACAAAGGAGTACGAAGAAGGACGGGGTGCAGGGGGCTGTGCTCCCTGCCGGGGCTGGGGGCAGCGCCCCCACAACCCTTCAGCGTAACCCTGCTATTCCACCAGCAGACGGCTGCGCGCGCCCTCTGCCACCCGAAATGTTTGTACGGCCTGTAACGAACGAAAGTGTTGCGATGCCATGATCGACTCCATTCTGATTGCCAATCGCGGCGAAATCGCCTGCCGCATCATCCGCGCCTGCCGCAATCTCGGCATCCGCGCCATCGCCCTCTATTCCGACGCAGACTCCCACGCGCGCCACGTCCACGAAGCGGACGAAGCCGTCCACATCGGCCCTGCGCCATCCGCAGACTCGTACCTCGCCATCGAGAAGATCATCGCGGCGGCACAGCGCACCGCCGCCCATGCCATCCATCCCGGCTTTGGCTTCCTTGCAGAAAACGCGCAGTTCGCCTATGCCGTCCGCGCCGCTGGCCTGATCTTCATCGGCCCACACCCGTCTGCTATCGAGGCGATGGGCAGCAAGCGCGCCGCCAAAGAGATCGCCCTCAGCCTGGGCATTCCCACACTCCCCGGCTATAACGATGCCGATCAATCCGACCCGCGCCTCACCGACGAAGCCGCCCGCATCGGCGTCCCGCTCATGGTGAAGGCAGCGGCAGGCGGCGGCGGCAAAGGCATGCGCCTTGTGGACGATCTCGCGCAGCTTCCCGCCGCACTCAGCGCGGCGCGCCGCGAAGCGCTACAGGCTTTTGGCAGCAGCGACCTCATCCTGGAACGTGACCTTGTTGCGCCGCGCCACATCGAAATCCAGGTGCTGGGGGACCCTACCGGCACCATCCTCCACCTCGGCGAGCGCGAATGCTCCATTCAGCGCCGCCACCAGAAGATCATCGAAGAAGCCCCGGCGGTCGCGCCTGAACTGCGCGCGCGCATGGGGGCAGACGCGGTGCGCGCTGCGCAGGCCGTCGGCTATGTCAGCGCCGGGACCGTCGAGTTCCTCGTCGATGCTGCCGGTCAGCATTACTTCCTGGAGATGAACACCCGCCTGCAAGTGGAGCATCCCGTCACCGAACTGGTTACCGGCATCGACCTCGTCGAATGGCAGATCCGCATCGCAGACGGCGAAGCGCTCCCGTTCCGCCAGGAAGACATCGTGCTGCGCGGGCACGCGGTCGAGGCGCGCATCTATGCAGAAAACCCGGCCAACGACTTCCTCCCCGTGACCGGTGACATCGCCCTCTGGCAGCCCCCAGACGGCGTGCGCGTGGACTCTGGCCTGAACGCGCAGGATTCCGTCTCCATCCATTACGATCCGATGCTCGTCAAGCTCATCGCGCATGGCGAAACCCGCGCCATCGCCAACCGCAAACTGGCCCATGCCCTGCAAAACACCGTGCTGCTCGGCATCCCCAACAACATCCGCTTCCTCATCGACATTCTGCGCCACCCGGCCTATCACGATGGCGATCTTTCCACAGGGTTCCTGCAGCAGCATTTCAGCGGATGGCAGCCGCCCGCCGCCGATGTCGCGCTCGCCCTCATCACGGCGGCGGTGCTGGCGCGCCCAGACTCCGCCAACTACTGGCGCACCAATCCCAACCGCCCAGAAATCGTGCGGTTCGCCCTGGACGGCGCGCCCACAGAGGTTTTCATCGCGCCGCTGCGCTGGCAGGCTGGCGTCTTTACCGTGCGCATTGCAGACTCCGACCGCGCATCGACCGTTATCCCGCAGTCCATCACCCCCACCAGCATCACCC
The DNA here is from genome assembly GCA_964592955.1 of uncultured Anaerolineaceae bacterium. Classification (GTDB taxonomy): domain Bacteria; phylum Chloroflexota; class Anaerolineae; order Aggregatilineales; family Phototrophicaceae; genus CAZQIJ01. The sequence continues at coordinate 14,090 of CAZQIJ010000026.1, read as the reverse complement.
TCGTCATCGACGGCCACCGCCGCACCCTGCGCTATGCCGCCGCCGCCGACCGTCTCTGGCTGCATACCCCCTCTGGCGTCGTGACCCTCGACCTGCTGCCGCTGCTTCCCGTCCCAAAGCCCACCGCAGACTCTGGCGGATCACTGCGCGCGCCGATGCCCGGCGCTGTGACAGCGGTCCTCGTCGAGGTTGGCCAGCAGGTCGAGAAAGGCCAACCGCTGCTGAAGCTCGAAGCCATGAAGATGGAGCATACCATCACTGCGGCAGGCGCGGGCCTGGTTGAGGAAATCTACTACCGCCCAGGCGATACAGTGGACGCAGACGCGCAGCTCATCCGCATCACCGGCCACTGACAACCCGCTCGGCCCACGCGCGAAACCGGGGGCGTGTCTACTCCCGTTTCGCGCCCCTGGTCGAAATCCGCGCTGGCCTGATCCGATTCGGCACCGCCGGATACCCCGCACCCGGTGAAAATATCCGCCACTTGAGGTATGCTCTTATGGAGAAGACAAACGAATACGCACCATCGTCCGCCCCAGGATCCGGCGGATTTCAATGGGTTGATCCATTCGCACACAAAGACAACCCATATCAACCCCACATGGAGGCCCTGTATGAGTTTAACCGGTAGGCGCGTCGTCATTACACGCGCTGCACATCAGGCGGAAGTTTTCGCGCGGATGCTGCGCAGTCGCGGCGCAGAACCCCTGCACTATCCCTGCATCGATATCCTGCCGCCAGAAGATACCGCGCCCCTGGTGCAGGCCATCTGCAGCCTGGCGGCCTACGATTGGCTGGTCATCACCAGCGGCGACTCCGTCCACAGTATCGACCAGCAGCTCACCGAACTTGACCTCGAAATCCCGGATTCGCTGCGCGTTGCCGCCATCGGCCCCGCCACCGCCCACGAGGCCGATGAACTGCTCGGTGTCGAAACGCACATCATCCCAGACGCCCACACGGCGGAGGCACTCGCCCTGCATCTCATCGCGCACACCCGCCCAGACGCCCACATTCTCCTCCCGCAGTCCGAAATCGCCCGTCCGGATCTCGCCCAACATCTGGCAGACGCGGGCCGCATAGTCGATGTCGTGACCGCCTATCGCACCGTGATCGGCAAAGGCGGCGTTGATCTGCCGCGGCTGCTCGTCGATGGCACTGTAGACGCCCTGACCTTCACCAGCACCTCGACCGTCCAGCAGTTTCTTAATCGTTTCAGCGACAACGGCGGTGACCATGACCTGCTCACCGAAGTCGTCACCGCCTGCATCGGCCCGGTCACTGCCGAGGCCGCCCATCGCAACGGGTTCAGAAACATCCTCGTGCCAGAAGACTACACGCTTTCCGGCCTGCTCTTTACCCTGGAAGGTTTCTTTGAATGATCCCAACGGCTCAGGGCGATTCTGTTGCGCGCGTACTTTCGCCTCATCCCCCCCTGCCTCAGCAGTCACACCCCCCTCACGTTGTAGGGGGCCATCCCCCACGTGGACGCACGCCGGTCACCCATACCGGCGCTGCTGCGTGCGGCGCGGCGTAAATCAGCGCCGGGTGGACCTCACACCGTGCCCCGCACGTAACGAATTCAACAAATCCAATCACATATTCGGCATTATAATGGAATGGATGGTCTCAGAAACATCGTGTCTGGCTGTTTAGGCCAGGATTGAGCCTCGAAAAGATGTGACTTATGAATACGAAAGCTGTTAAGCACCACATAGGCGTCATCAGCGATTCGCTTCCCGAATTATCAGGTCTGTTTGCCCTGTTAAATAGCCGGACGTATTTCACAACCACCTTCCACGATGCCCATAAAATGTCTGCTGTTGACGAATACGCCACATGGGATGCAGCCCTGTATTGTGTGCGCGCACTGCATGGCGTTTGTCTTGCGCAGCGCCGCGCATACGCCCGTCATCGTGCTGCTGGATCACCCCACAGTCGATCAAACCGTGGACCTGATGCGGGCGGGCAGCAGCGGCGTGGCCGATTGGCGCGATTCTCAGCGGATACTCGACCTCGTGACTGCCGTGCTGCAGGCCGGGCCAAAGCCTCCGCCAGACTCGATCTACAGGGACATTGTCGATCAGCAAACAGAGTCGAACTGGATAAACCCACCCGCGATGGCACCGTCTGTACAACCTTATGGGAATTTAGCTGCCTTACAGACGCCGATGGCGCGCCGTCGGCGTTTCAATGTGTCGGCATTGATGTAACCGCGCAGAAGCAGGCCCAGGCCACCGTCCAGTTTCAGGCAAATCTGCTGCAGCAGGTCTCAGACGCGATCATTGCCACCGATAGCGATCTGAAGATCACCGCCTGGAACAACGCTGCTGCCAACATCTATGGCTGGACGGAATCCGAAGCCATCGGCCAGCAGATCGATGCACTGCTGAGGACGGAATGGATCGCCGAAAGCCAGGCAGCAGCGCAAAGCACGATTGCGCACACCGGTCACTGGCGCGGTGAACTCCGCCAGACAGACAAAGCCGGTGCGCATCACCATGTGGTCGCAGCGGTGAATCTACTGTTCGACGAGCGCCGTAATCCGATTGGCGGCATCACCGTCAACCGCGATATCACAGCCGAAAAGCGGCGCGACATCCTGCAGCAGCAAATCAGCCAGACCCTCGAAGCGACCGCCCAACGGCACCCACTCCCCACAATCCTGGATCTGCTGATACGGGCCGTCGAAGAATTCGCGCCAGATCTCATGGCTTCGGTGCTGCTGCTGGACGCAAAAACCAGCCAACTGCGCCTGGGGGCAGCCCCCAGCCTGCCAGACGCATATAATGCGGCGATTGATGGCATTTCCGTCGGTTCAGGCATCGGTTCCTGTGGCACCGCCGCCCACGAAAAACGCCTCGTGATCGTCGAAGACATCGCCACCGATCCGCTCTGGAAGGATTTCAAGGATCTGGCGGCTGTCCATCACTTAAAAGCCTGCTGGTCACAGCCCATCATGGGGCATGGGGAACGCGTTCTGGGTACCTTTGCGCTCTATTATGCCGAGACCCGCCAGCCAACCGCAGACGAACTCGACCTCATACGCCTCGCAGCCCGCATAGCCGGCGTAGTGATCGAACATGCCCAGGTTGAAACAGCGCTCAAACAGAGCGAGGAACAGTATCGGAGCCTGGTCGAAAGCTCTGAAGCAGTGATCGCCATGTTTGACTTCGACGGCACACTCCTGTTCGCCAATGAAATCGCCGCTGCTCAGCTTGGCTTCTCACCACAGGCGATGGTCGGCAGGAACATGCGAGAGCTCTTCCCGCCAGATGTCGCAGACTTTCAGCTTGCAACGCTGCGAGACGTAATTCGCACCGGGCACGGTACTGTTCCAGAGGCGCGCAGCCACGTATCTGGCGAAGACCGCTGGTACCGAACCAGCATTCAACCCATCCGCACTGCCACCGGCCACATAACGACCGCGCTCATCCACGCCAGCGACATTACACAGTCCAGGGTCATGGAAGAAGCCCTTCGCCACAGCGAAGCACAGTTCCGGCAGTTCATGCGCTATCTGCCGGGGGCCGTGTTTATCATGGACAGCGATGCGCGCACCCTCTACTGCAATGAGCTTTACGCGTCTGCCAACGGCACCACGCCCCAGCACATCATCGGCCAGCGCAGCCAGCACTATATGCCCCAGGCCGAAGCAGCATCCCTCCAGCGCGAAAACGAGATCGTACTGCGCGAAAACCGCGCTGTGGAGTTCCAGCACACCCAGCCAGGGACCGATGGCCTGTCCTACTGGCTGACGATTAAGTTCCCAATCCCGCGGGACGGGCAGCAGCCCCTGATCGGCGCGATGCGCCTGGATATCACGCGCGAGAAGCGCGCAGAAGAAACCGTCAGACGCAGCGAAGAACGCTACCGGCGCATGTTCGAACAGGTCAGCTTGCCTAAGCTCATCACAGATCCGCAAACCGCCCGGATCCTCGATGCCAACCCTGCCGCCGTTCGGTTTTATGGCTATTCCCTCACCACGCTGAAATCGATGACCATGCTGCACATCAACATCGCAGAACCCGAAGCCGTCCTCAGCAAAATGCAGCAGGTCCTCACTGGCGAAACCAATTCCTGTCTGTTCCAGCAGCGGCTCGCCGATGGCACAATCCGTGAGGTTGAGGGGTTTGCTGCCGCCATCGAACTCAACGGCCAGCAGGTGCTCTACTGTACCTACATCGACATCACCGAACGCAACCGGGCCCGCGCTGCCCTGGAGCAGGCCAATGACGCGCTTGAGCAGCGCGTTCAGGAACGCACCCGCGCACTGGAGCAGGCCAAAGACCGCATCGAAGCCATCTTCAATCACAGTGGTGACGCCATTCTGCTGCTCAAGGCAGATCACAGAATTGCAGAGGCCAACTATACCTTCCGCCGCTCCGTCGCCCTGCCGCCCTCCACAGACCCCGTCGGCAGGCCGCTCACAGAGTTCCTGGCCGAGCCAGACCGGGCGACCCTGGCAGCCACACTGCGCGATGTCATCCTGCAGCACAAAACACACCATCTGGAAGTTCGGGCGCAGCGGGCCGATCACACCTTCTTCGATGCCGAAATGAGCATCGCGCCCGTCAACCGTTCAGACAAGCCTGTGGAAAACATCGTCTGTATTGTGCGGGATGTTTCCGAGCGCAAACAGGCAGAAGCCGAACGCCAGCGCTATATCGCCGAAATCGAAGACCTGTACAACAACGCACCAGCCGGCTATCATTCGCTCGACCATACCGGCCAGTTTGTCCAGATCAACGATACAGAGCTGGCCTGGCTGGGCTACAGCCGGGAAGAAGTCGCCGCTGGGCTTAGTTTCGCAGTGCTCCTTTCTTCCGCGAAAAATTCCCGCTGCTTCAGCATAATGGTTCCATTGATGGCGTTGAATTTGAGATGGTGCGCAAGGACGGTTCAACCCTCTGGGTGCTGGGGAGTGCCAGTGTTGTGCGGGACGACGCCGGGAGCTTTGTCCGCAGCCGGGCAACACTCTACAACATTACCGAACTGAAGGAGAAAACAGAAGCCCTGCGCCACAGCGAACAGCGCCTGCGCGAATCCGAAACCATGCTGCACCTGGTCCTCGATACCATTCCAGTGCGCGTATTCTGGAAGGATCGCGATTCAGTCTATCTGGGTTGCAACCGCCTCTTCGCCCAGGATGTTGGCCTGGCAAACACGGACGATGTCGTGGGCAGGCGCGATCATGAGCTGCCCGGTCTGGGCGTCAATGCAGCCGCCTATCAGGCAGATGACCTGCGTGTGATGCAGAGCGGTCGCCCCAAACTCAACTACGAAGAAACGGTGAATACCGCCGCTGGCACCCGCTTAACAGTGCTCACAAACAAGCTCCCCCTGTGGGACTCCCGGCACCGGGTGATCGGTCTGCTGGGGGCATACAGTGATGTTACCGAGCGCAAAGCAGCAGATGCCGCACTGGAACGCAAGCGGCACGAAGAGCAGGAACACCAGTCCTACCTCACCGCATTGCACGAGATCACGCTGGAACTCACCCGTGCCGAAACGCTCGATGCGTTTTACCGTATCGCCGTTGCGCAATGCAGGCAGCGGTTTGGCTTCGAGCGCGTAGGCCTGCTGCTTTACGATTCAGCCACAGACCGCGCCATCGGCACCTATGGCACAGACCTGCAAGGCCACCTGATCCATGAGAACCACCTCACCGTGGATCCAGACAGCCTGACCAGCATCCTCAGGCGGACTTCCGACAGAGCCGTCCGCTTTGCCTTCGATGAACACGCCCAGCTTTTTGCCAACCTCCAGCCCATTGGCACCGGTCACAATGCAGCCGCGGCCCTCTGGAACCGGGGTTTGCTGGGCTGGCTAACCGTAGATAACGCCATTCACCACCGCCCCATCCGGCAAACACAGTTGGATATTCTGGCGCTCTATGCCCTCACCACCGGCTCGCTGCTGGCACGCAAACGAGCCGAATTCGCCCTGCGCGACAGCGAAGAACGCTACCGCACACTCATCCATACCATGTCAGAAGGCATCGTCTTGCAGGATGTGAATGGCGCAATCCAGGCATGGAACCCCGCCGCCGAACGCATCCTTGCCCTGTCTGCGGCAGAAATCGCGGGGCGCACGTCATTCGATCACCACCAATGTTGGCGCTGTTTCCGGCACCGGGCTGGGGCTGAGTATCGTCAAACAGGCCATCGAAGCGCACAGGGGATCCGTTCATGTCGAAAGCGTGCTCCAGGCCGGCACGACGTTTACTGCCACCATACCCTATGTCGCTTCGGAACCAGGCACCTGACCTGCCACCGCAGGCGCATAAAAACGGTCAGAGGTAGGACACTGCCTACCTCTGACCTCACCCATATCTAACGAGGAGAAACACGCGCACGTAGAAAACGCAGAGAACGCAGAAAGCGTAGTGAACGCAGCGCCAGAAGCTCCTACAGATCTGCTTCCAGCGTCAATGCTTCGTTAAGCGCTGCATGGGCTGCCGCCAGGCGCGCCACCGGCACGCGGAACGGTGAACAGCTCACATAGTCCAGATTCGCGCGGTGGCAGAACGCGATACTGCGCGGTTCGCCGCCATGTTCGCCGCAGATACCCACTTCCAGGTCAGGCCGGGTGGCGCGTCCGCGCTGCACCGCCGTCTCAATCAGGAAGCCAACCCCGTCCGCATCCAGTACCTGGAATGGGTTATCGCTCAGGATCCCGCGTTCGACATAATCCAGCAGGAACTTCCCTTCGGCGTCGTCGCGGCTGATGCCGAACGTGGTCTGCGTCAGGTCATTCGTGCCAAACGAGAAGAATTCAGAGTACTGTGCCATACGGTCAGCGGTGATCGCCGCGCGCGGCAGTTCAATCATCGTGCCAACCTTATACTGCACCCGGCAGCCGCTCTTCTCCATCACGCCATCGGCCACCCGTTCGATCAGCTCGCGCATGACCTTGATTTCGTTGGCTGTGCTCGTCACCGCGATCATGATTTCCGGGTGAACATCGACACCCTGCTTCGTCAGGTCACAGGCGGCGCGGAACAGGGCGCGTACCTGCATCTCGCTGATCAGCGGGCGGATCAGCCCCAGGCGCACGCCGCGCAGGCCCAGCATCGGGTTGAATTCGTGCAGGTTCTTCACCGCCACCAGCAGTTGCTCCACACGTTCAAGCTCGTTCGGGCGGTCGCCGATAATCCGCAGGCCAGCAGCCCGCATCGCCAGTTGTTCATGATCCGGCAGGAATTCGTGCAGCGGCGGATCCAGCAGGCGGATGATAACGGCTTTACCAGCCATCGCCTTGAAGATGCCATAGAAGTCGTCATACTGGAAGGTCTCCAGTTTATCAAGCTCCACAGCTTCTTCCCTGCTGTTGGGTTCTGCCAAAATCGCCGCCTGCACAATCGGCAGGCGTTCTTCCTGGAAGAACATGTGCTCGGTACGGCACAGGCCGATACCGTTTGCCCCATATTCCAGCGCGCGGCGCGCGTCTGCCGGGTAATCCGCATTCGCATAAACATCAAGGCGGCGGAATTCGTCTGCCCAGGTCAGCAGCTTGATCAGATGCACTTCGCGGTTGAAGTCCGGCTGCACCAGCGGGATCGACCCGGCGAACACCTCGCCGCTCGTGCCGTCGATGCTCACCGTGTCGCCTTCTTTGATGACCACGCCGCTTACGGCCAGGGTGCGCCCGCGCAGGTCAATGTCCAGCGCCTCAGCGCCACACACACACGGCACGCCAAACTGCCGCGCCACCACTGCGGCATGGCTCGTCGCGCCGCCGCGGCTCGTCAGAATGCCCTTAGAGGCCAGCATCCCGTGAACATCGTCCGGCTTCGTTTCCGGGCGGACCATAATCACATCGCGCTTCGCCTTGCCCCACTTTTCGGCCAGGTCCGCGTCAAAAGCCGCCACGCCCACTGCCGCGCCGGGCGATGCGTTCACGCCGGTCGCAATCATCCGGCCATCTTTCTTGGCCACTTTCTTGGCGTCTTCGTCAAACTGCGGGTGCAGCAGGTGCGATACATCAGACGGGCTTACGCGCAGCACCGCTTCCTCACGGCTGATCAGCCCTTCCTCCGCCATCTCAACCGCGATCCGCACCGTCGCCGCAGACGTGCGCTTGCCGTTGCGCGTTTGCAGCATGAAAAGCGTCCCGCGCTCAATCGTGAACTCCACATCCTGCATATCCTTGTAGTGGCGTTCCAGCTTCTCCACAATATCTGCAAACTGCCGGTAGACCGCAGGGTTCTCCCGTTCCAACTGCACAATCGGCTGCGGCGTGCGGATGCCCGCCACCACATCCTCACCCTGCGCATTCATCAGAAAATCGCCGAAGAGCTTGCGCTCACCCGTAGACGGGTTGCGCGTAAAGGCCACACCTGTGCCAGACCCTTCGCCGAAATTGCCGAACACCATCGTCTGGATGTTCACCGCCGTACCCAGGTCATGCGCGATGCCGGCTGCGTTGCGATAATCAATCGCCCGCTTGCCGTTCCAGGACTTAAACACCGCTTCAATCGCCAGCGCGAGCTGCTTGTACGGATCCTGCGGGAATTCCTCTCCCACCACCTGCGCATAAATCTTCTTGAACTGCGCCGTAATGTGCTTCCAGTCCTGCGCCGTAAGGTCAACGTCAGACTTCACGCCCTTTTCCTGCTTAACATCCGTCAGGAAATCTTCAAAGGCTTCGTCGCTGATGTTCATCACCACCGAACCAAACATCTGTACCAGGCGGCGATAGCTGTCATAAACGAAGCGCTCATCGTTGGTGATCGTCACCAGCCCGGCAGCGCTCTCGTCGTTCAGCCCCAGGTTCAGCACCGTGTCCATCATGCCAGGCATAGAGAACTTCGCGCCAGACCGTACAGACACCAGCAGCGGGTTTTCCGCATTGCCAAACTGCTTGCCCGTGCGCGTTTCCACCGTCTTCAGTGCGTCCACCACCTGTTCCCACATCAGTTCAGGAAAGGTGTTGTTATTCTCAAGGTAAGCGTTGCACGCTTCAGTCGTGATCGTTAATCCGGGCGGTACCGGCAGGCCGACGCGGGTCATCTCTGCGAGATTCGCACCCTTGCCGCCCAGCAGCCCCCGCACTTTCTCCCACGCCCCGCCGACGTAGGCCTCTGCGGCATCGACATCAGAAAACAGATACACCCAACGGTGCGCGGTCTGTTTTCCGTTCGTCCGCTCGGAATGGAGTGTTGCACTTGCCATCAGTATGCTCCTGACAAAATGAGTTACTCATGAATAGACTACATCTCATTGTGCCAGTTTTGCCCCGCCGCCGTTATTGACATAAGGCACGTGCTTTCGTGACGGTTGTAACAGATGCTGCTGGCCAACCGCGCCCCCACCTTCTGCTTGCTTGACCTGGGGATGCAGGGTGAGTCGTCCACCCGTGCGCTACCAGAAGCCAGGACTCCGGACGACTCAGGCTGCATCCCCCGTCACCTACCACCGCACCAGCATAGACTCCATGGTCAACCCAGGTCCAAATGCCATGAATACCCCATACGTACCCGGTGGAGGGCTTTCCTGCTGTTGGATCTGTTCGAGGATAAACAAAATCGTAGCGGAAGACATATTACCGTAGCACTCCAGTGTATTCAGTGAGCGTGCTGTCTGCTCACAACTCAGCTTAAGCTGATCACGGATGTACTCCACAATCTTCTGGCTTCCCGGATGAATACCCCAGTACTGAATGTCTTCACGCTTCAACCCGTGTTCGTCGAGGAGACTGTCAACGAAATCACCAATACCAGCAGCAAGCAGATCAGGAACATAGCTGGAAAGATACATGCGGAAACCGTGATCGGTGATGGTGAACGACATATGATCTAAAGTCTGATAGTTGCAGTAAGTTTTGCTTCCCACCACCATCGGCAGCCCTGAGTGACTATGCGAAATTTCATCCCGACCAGCATCATCCACCGCGCCGCGCATGACCACTGCCCCAGCGCCATCTCCAAACAGCGCAGACGACACCACGCTCTCTGCCGAAAGGTCAAACTGCAAGTGTAGTGAGCACAACTCCACCGCCACCACCAGCGCGGTACGTCCCGCCGCCGCCGCTTCCTGCGCCCGCAGCATCGCCGGGAAAGCCCCATAACACCCCATCCCCAGCACGCACGTCCGCCGCAGATCAGGCCGCATCCCCAGCCGCCCCGCCAAAATCAGATCCAGCCCCGGCACAGAGAACCCCGTACACGACACAACAATCAGGTCATCGACCTCCGCCGCAGTCAGCCCGGCAGATTTCAGCGCCGCGAGAATCGTCTTTTCGCACAGCGGTACCGCCTCCGCCATATACAGATCATTGCGCTCCTGCGTCGTCCGGTTTCGCTCAAAATAATGCTCGTCCACCACCATGTGCCGGTAATCTACCCCAGCGCGCTCAAAAATCGCCCGAACCGCTCTGTCGCGCCGCCGCTCGCCCTGCGTCACCGTCAGCAGCTTTTCACATATCGCCATCTGCGGATAACGATTCTCCGGTACACCCGTCGCCATACCAATAATCTTCACAGTCATTCCACTAAACCTCGTCTCGCGTCATCTTCACAACCCCATCCTGGTAATCCACCAAACCCATTCTGTCCGCCCGTGTCAGGACACCGCACCAAGTGCAGACAGATAAAGCCTGTAGGATGTTCTGCGTCAATCTACTGGACGCCATCCAATACTTTTTCTTTGGTTGTACTTAGTACCTCAACAAGATGAGAATACGGGGCGCAGGGGGCTTCGCTCCCTGCCGGGGTTATAGGGGCAGCGCCCCTATCCACGCGATGTGCGTTTCACCCTGCATCTTCAACTTGTCCTGGTACTTAGCGCAAACACCGTCGCCGCCGTTCCCGCGCTCCACCAACCGCCCGCACGTCGTCCACTGGCTCACCCGCCACATTATCCGCGTGTGACACGCACAAAATAGTCCCCCAATCCTGGATACTTCCTGACTATGCGAACTCCCACAGCCATCACCTGTGGGCTGAGCATCGCCTGCTGAAGCGCATACCCCACGCGCAGCCGCTGCCCGAACCGTGCGCGCCACGCCTTCGGATACGCCGCCCGCACCCGCTGCGCGCTCAGCTCACCCCGCAGCAGCCCCATCACAGTCTCAGCCGCCATCTGCCCGCCAGCTAACGCCATGCTCATGCCGTCGCCAGCCAGCGGCGCAATCAGCCCCGCTGCATCGCCCGTCATCAACACATCGCGTTCCACCAGCGCCTTACGCACAAACGGCACCTGTGCGATTGCCAGCCAATCCGTCACCGCCTCCGCCTGTGCCATCTGCGCCCGCAGGTATGGATTCTCCGCCGTCATGCGCGCCACCAGCGCCGGGATGCTGCCCCCAAGCACCGCCTCCCGCGCCAGCAAACACACATTCGTCAGCCCATCCTCTATCGCAGACGCTCCGCAGTACCCGCCGCTGAATGTATGCAGCTCCACCCGATCCGCCGTCGCCATGCCGCGAAAATGTGCCTTCAGCCCCACATACGGCTGCGACCGCCGCATAAACCCCCGCGACAGCACCCGGTCGATGCCGCTGCGCTTGCCCTGCGCCCCAATCACCACACGCGCCCGCACCGTTTCGCCCCGCGTCTCCACCTCGAAACCGTCGTCCAGCGTGCCGCGCACCCCCGTAACCGTCGTGCGCTCGCGTACCGTCGCCCCCGCCGCCTGCGCACGCCCAGCCAGCGCCGCATCCAGCGCATACAGGCTTACGCCAAGTCCAGCGCCGGGCAGCATCGTCTCCCAGCAGCCGCCATCCGGCACCGTGAGTCTCGCCCGGTGGATCGCTGCCGCACGCAGCGCCCCCACCTCCACACCCAGGTAATGCAGCACCGGCGCGCTTTCAGGGGACAAAAATTCACCGCACACCTTGTGATGCGGGTACGACTTGGCCTCAAACACCATCACCCGCGCGCCCTGGCTGGCCAGCACTATCGCGGCACTCAACCCCGCCAGCCCGCCCCCGATGACCGCAGCATCAATCATGATGGTTTATCCACCGTCAGCGTCATTCGAAACATGGGATGACCACGCACCCGCCCGTGCCGCAAACCCGCCCGCGCTGCCAGTTCGCGCATCTCTGATACGGTGTATGCCCGCCGCACCGATACCGCCCCGTCGTGACGGGTGATCGGGCTGACCAGCGGCGTGATGCAGCGAAACGCCATCAGCGGCACCCTGCCCCGCACCAGGTCGCTCATCACCACCCCACAACGCGCGATCTCATAAGCCCGCCGCAGCAGCCCTGCCACCGCATCCGGCCCCAGATGATGCAGAAACAACGACGACACCACGTAATCCACACTGTTCGCCCCAAACGGCAGATGACCCGCATCCGCCTGCACCAGCATCACAGATCGCCCCACCTTTTCCCGCGCAACAACCAGGTGCCGCCGCGAATTATCCAGCGCCATCACACGGCACTGCGGATAGCGCGCCGCAATCAGCGCCGCAATCTCCCCAGACCCGCTCCCGATGTCCAGCACCGTCCTGGCCTGCCCCCACAGACGCCGGTCGAGATGCACCGTCAGCGCCCGAATACCGCCCAGATAGCGGTTGATGCGCCACAAGTCATCCAGGCTCGCCCGAACTTCGCCCTCACTCCCATACCCCGTGTCCAGAAGCTCGTCCTGTTCAACCCGCCGCATAATCCCCCTTCGCCACACCTTCCCACCAAACAACACGTACAGCGCGGCGCAAATATGGGAGCCGTAAACCATCATGGGCGTAGGGACAACCCCTCCCGCGACAGCCACTCCTCCGCCCTCAACGTTGACGCGCAGCCACACGCACCATGCCCCAAATCCTAACCGCCTTTCCTCCGCCATCGCCTGGCCGCGCACCAGCGTTCGGGCGACGGATTGACCTGTGAGGGCTTACCCACCTGAGGACTTATGGAAAACACAAATCAAATGCAACCCACATCGGGACAAGGCTTGCCTCGTCCGCCGTGAATCATTACTACCCCATCTGCTGGCGTCAGTGTTGCCGGTTGCGCATAAGATGATTTCATCTTACCTGCATTCGCAGCCTCCCCCGCAATCTTTCCCTAAGCTCTCATATCCTCACGTGCCCACCTCCACCCTCCATCTCCGACTATGCGAAATATCAATTTCCCATCAACGCCCACACACGCGCGCCAGCGTTCGGGCCACAATTTGAGCACGGATTGAGCACGGATTGAGCGGTGAAGCCTTCACGCCTTTGGGTATCCGGGCCGGGGCATACGCGCCAACCGCCGCACACATCAACGGACTAACACCATCTGCACCCAACAAAAAACGCCGGTTTATCCACCGGCGCTTGCTCAGTCCATCATCACCAATCGCGTTAAGGCGCGCTCACGCAGACGATTCCGCCCGCGTGACAACCGGCTGCACCGTACCCCGCCGCCGGATCTGCATCCAAAGCCGCTGCCACGTCCCCACCACGCCATGCGGAAACACGATCACCACCACAATAAAGATGATCCCCAGCACCGTGCTCCAGATGTCCGCCATGTTGATCACCGTCGCCGGGCCCTCCAGCCCGCTCAGATGCAGCGTGATGACCGCATCGCGGAACACCACATTCAGCAGTTCCAGGCCGCTCGCCCCAATCACAGGCCCCGTGAATGTCCCCACCCCGCCGATGATCGTCATCAGCAGCGGATCAACCGTATGCCCAATGGCCAGCAGCTCTGGCCCCACTTTCTTGTTCAGCACCACCTGCAGCAGTCCCGCGCCAGCCGCCATCATGCTCGCCACGATAATCGAAAACAGCTTGTACCGCAGCGTGTCGAAACCGATGGACTGCGCACGGTCTTCGTTCTCGCGCACAGCCTTAAAGACTGCCCCCGTCGGCGAATTCACCAGCCGCCGGATAAACAGAAAGCAGAACACCAGCAGCACCAGCGCCACATAATAGAAACTCAACCGGTTCTGCGTAGGATCAAGCCACAGCGGCAGCTCGATCAGCGCGAATCCATCTTCAGCCTTCGTGAGCTGCAACCGGCTGAAGAAGATAAAGAACATCTCCGCCACCGCCAGCGTGAAGATGGCGAAATACACCCCTCTCAGCCGCAGCGATACCAGCCCCACAAACAGCCCCAGCACCGCCGCCAGCACCAGCGCGCCAATCACC
>CAZQIJ010000025.1:0-21437 GCA_964592955.1 uncultured Anaerolineaceae bacterium | reverse complement strand
AGACCCCTTGCCGCCGTGCCCACGTTCGATATATTTTTTCGCGTTGTCCCAGGCACCGCCCGCGTTGGCCATCATCACCGCCAGCATAAAGGCAGAAATCAGCGAGCCGAGCAGCAGGCCGACGACGGTTTGCGGCCCCACGAATTCGCCGAGGATATTACCCTGACCCAGACGGGCCAGCAGCGCAACCACCACCGGCACCGCCACCGCGATCACCCCAGGCAGAATCATCTGGCGGATCGCGCTGTCTGTGCTGATCCCAACACAGGTCTCATAGTCCGGGTCGGCTTTGCCTTCCATCAGGCCAGGGATCTCGCGGAACTGGCGGCGTACCTCTTCCACAATCTCCTGTGCGGCCTTGCCCACCGCCAGCATCGTCAGCGCGCTGAAGACGTAGGGCAGCACAGCGCCGATGAACAGCCCGGCAATCAGCCGAGAGTCGAGGATATCCATCGTCTGGGTGATGCCCGATGCGGTGATGAAGGCAGAAATCAGGGCAAGCGCCGTCATGGCAGCGCTGCCGATGGCGAATCCTTTTCCCGTCGCTGCGGTGGTATTGCCCAGGCTGTCCAGCGCGTCGGTGCGTTCCCGCACAGATTTATCGAGTTCGGCCATCTCCGCAATGCCACCCGCATTATCCGCAACCGGCCCATATGCGTCTGTTGCCAGGGTGATGCCGAGCGTGGCCAGCATCCCCACCGCAGCCATAGCGACCCCATAAAGACCGGCAAACTCCACCGACAGCAGCGTGACAAGTACCACAACCAGCACCGGAGCCAGTGTGCTCTCCATGCCCACCGCGATGCCACGAATCACCATGATACCTGCCCCGGCCTCAGCGCTTTCGGCGAGCTGCTGCGTCGGTTTGAACGTGTCTGATGTGAAGTATTCGGTAAAGTAACCGATGAGCACACCCCCCACCAACCCGCTGAGGGTAGCGACAACGACTCCCGCGGCATAATCCCCCAATCCCAGCGTAAGGCCGATGACGATGACCGCCAGCGCGACCATCGCACTCGCAGCATACACCCCACGACGCAGGCTGCCCAGCAGTTGTTCCTGCGATGCCCCTTCTTTGGTGTGAACCAGAAAGGTAGAACCGATGGCGATGAGCAGCCCTGCGCCCGCAACCAGAAGCGGAAAGGCCTGCGCGGCCAGCACAATCGAAGGGTCAAAGCCCGACAGCGAACCGACTGCCATAATGCCGCCGCCAGGCAGGCTGGCCAGCGCGATGGCTGCAATAATCGAACTGGCATAGCTCTCGAACAGGTCAGATCCCATCCCGGCCACGTCGCCGACGTTGTCGCCGACATTGTCGGCAATCGTGGCAGGGTTGCGTGGATCGTCCTCCGGGATGCCTGCTTCGGTCTTGCCGACGAGATCTGCGCCGACATCGGCGGCTTTGGTGAAGATCCCGCCACCCACACGCGCGAAAATGGCAATTGACGTTGCCCCAAAGCCGAAACCCGCCAAAGCGCTGGCGGCACGCTGGGGGTTATCCGGGTAGATGTGTGTCGTCAGCACAAAGAACAGAACGCTTATCCCCAGGAGGGCCAGCGAAACCACCATCGTCCCTATGACTGTTCCGCTGGCAAAAGCCACACGCAGCCCTTTATCCAGGCTTTGCTGCGCGGCGGCGGTGGTGCGCACGTTGGCGCGTACCGCAATATACATCCCAAAATACCCGGCAGTTCCGCTGGCCAGCGCGCCAGCGACAAACGCGACAGCGGTCCAAGGACTCATGCCGGTATCTGGCAGCGCGCTAAGCAGCAGCAGCCCGGCAACGACAACCGCGACCAGAATGGCGATGGAGCGATATTCATGAGAGAGAAAGGCAGCAGCGCCCTTCTGAATGGCAGCAGCGATTTTTTCCATGCGCGCATTCCCAGCGTCCTGAGATAATATCCAGGTGCGCTGGTAGTAGGCGAAACCTAATCCAATCAAGGCGGTAAGCAGGGCGAGCCAGCTTGCATTCTGGATGAAAAACGACATCGTCTCCATTTACCCTTCATCTGAATTCGACAAAACACCGCTTACATTACACTAGCGGATGAAGCAGGTCATTGGTCAGTTGTCACAAATCGACCATGTTTGCCTATAGAAATCTGACCGTCTTCGTGCGCCAGTACTGGGTGCCGTTGCTGGTGCGGTTCAGGTAGCCCCGCTCGAACAGCTCGCGGCGCAGCATCGCCCAATCCTCGAAGGTGTGAAAGCGCTTGAGGATATCATTGACCTCGCGTTCGGAGTAAATCACGCCATCGGCGAACTTCGATGCCAGATACTCGAGGATGATTTTGTGTTCCTCGGTCTTCCCTTTGCCCCCCGGCCAGCGTGTAACACGGCCCTCTTCATCCAGGTAACGTGCAATCGGCTCTGCCATCGCGTTTGTC
The DNA here is from genome assembly GCA_964592955.1 of uncultured Anaerolineaceae bacterium. Classification (GTDB taxonomy): domain Bacteria; phylum Chloroflexota; class Anaerolineae; order Aggregatilineales; family Phototrophicaceae; genus CAZQIJ01. Next base: position 19,047 of record CAZQIJ010000025.1, on the reverse strand, counting down.
TATTCTCCACAAGGTTTACCCGCCAGAAACTGGGCAAGTGCTTCACCGACCAGATCATGCCCACGCTGATTCCAGTGTGTATCGTACACATAGTAGACCATTTCGCCACGTTCCGCCGCCGCTTGAAGCACCGGTGTTGTATCGAAAAATACGAGGCCTGAAGCCTCTGCCCTGCCACGGGCCGCATCGCGCACCGCATCGCGCAGATACCCGCGACGCTGAAGCAGCGCATCAAATGTGGTCTCGGCACGGATCTGGTCCAGCGGCTGGCCGGCCTGCGCAATGCGCTGGTGCGTGTTGGACATAAGCCGCTGCTGTGATTCCGGCGTCAGATACGGCAGATAAACATGCGGTTTGCTGGGAAAGTAAGCCAGGATCACACAGGCGTCACCGGCTGCCGCGCGCGTCTGCTGCCATGCCTCAACCGTCAGCGCCATATTCTGCGAGCGGCGGTAAACCCGCTCTGACGTGGCGTTGAGTCCCCACACGTACCACTCAAAGAAGGCGATGTCCTGAAGCGTTCCGTTGAGCGTCATCTGCATGGGGTACCGTTCATCACGCTCCGGATAGTCGGCGAAATCCACAGCGAGCATTTCCCGGTCTTCAGGCGTGATATCTGCGGGCAAGACCAGTTCCGCATCCTGCGCGCTGAGCGCATTGGACAGGTCATTACCCTCAAAAAAGCCGATAATTACGATGCGTGCCGAGGACCGTGGCGCGACCTGGCCCAGGATATAAGCCTCTTCGACCGGACCAAAGCCGCGATAGCCGAGGTTGCGCACCGTGAGGCCGCTTGCGGCTGCCAGCGTATCGGTCCAGGGGCGTGGGGCGTTCATGGCTTCGGTAAACGAATCGCCAAGCGCCAGCACGTCGTAATCTGATGCCGTGTGTTCTGGCACCCGAAACCCGTCTTCATCATAGGTCACGCGATGGATGCTGAGCATTTCCTCATAATTTTCAGGAACAGCCATCCACTGTGGATGATGAAAGAAGATATCGCCATGCTTGACGCGAAAGATCACCATTCCGGGCTGGAACTGGGGAAAGAGCGCGAGAAAGATGAAGACCGTCATCCCGGCAAAGACAATGCCCCCCACAATGAGCATGAGGTTGAGGAGCAACCCTCTTTGTTTTTCGGACAATGCCATTTTTCCACGTATAATCTAAGCGCAGTGCAGGATTATATACACGATCTGAGGCGGCGCGGCAAGGGTATGGCAACAGCAGGGACAGGTTATGGCGACCGGCAGCGAAACCAGAAGCGTGGGCAGCGGGGAGAAGAAGCAGCACGCCATTTTCTGGAAGCACAGGGTTACCGCATCGTCGCGCTCAACTGGCGCTGCCCAGGCGGAGAAATCGACATCATCGCACAGGACGCGGATACCCTGGTATTCGTTGAGGTCAGGGCACGGCAGGTGACAGAAGATGCGTTCGCCAGTGTAACACCGCGCAAACAGACCAGGCTGCTGAATGCCGTACACGCCTATGTGAACGCAAACGCCCTGGAAAATGCGGTGTGGCGGGTGGATGTGATTGCGGTGGGGTTGGCCGCGCACCCGCCCACCATCGAACATGGAGTTGATGCCCTTGACTGGTAAGCCGCTCATTGTCATTCTGGGACCCACCGCTGTGGGCAAGACCGGGCTGGCGCTGGCCCTGGCAGAGGTCATCGGAGGCGAGATCATCGGTGCAGACAGCCGCCAGGTCTACAGGTGGATGGACATCGGCACCGCCAAACCGACCAGCGAAGAACAGGCGCGTGTACCGCACCACCTCATTGATGTGGTAAACCCCCACGAAAACCTGTCTGTGGCGGAGTACCAGAAGCAGGCGTATGGCGCGATTGAGGCCAGCCAGGCGCGCGGGCATGTGCCGCTGCTGGTGGGCGGTACCGGGCAGTACATCAGCGCGGTTGTTGAGGGATGGTCAATCCCGCAGGTAGCGCCGAATGCCCGTTTGCGTGAGGAACTGGAAGCATTCGCCACCGAACACGGATCACAGGCCCTGCATGCCCGCCTGGCGGAACTCGATGCAGCGGCGGCGGCGAAGATCGACCATCAGAATATTCGCCGGGTGGTGCGCGCCCTTGAAGTGAGCATGGAAACCGGAACGCCCATCAGTGTGTTGCAGCGCAAAAGTCCGCCCGGTTACCGCATATTGCAGTATGGGCTAACGCTGCCGCGTGAGGCGCTGTATGGACGTGCCGACAGGCGTGTGGATGAGATGATGGCACAGGGATTTCTGGACGAGGTGCGCGACCTGCTGGCGCGTGGTTATGACCGGCATCTGCCATCCATGAGCGGGTTAGGTTATGCGCAGTTGGCCGCGCATCTGCTGGCAGGCACCGCGCTGGATGCAGCCATAGCGGCGACCAAACACGCCACCCATGATTTTATTCGCAGGCAGTACACCTGGTTTCGTAAAATGGACGCCGCGCTGCACTGGTGGGAAATCGACCAGACGCCGCACGACGCGATTATCCAGAGCGTGATGCAGTGGCTGAAAGAGCCTGAAGGTGAAACCGAACGATGAGCATCCTTTCGCGTGGCAACTCACAAAATACACTGGTTGGTTTGTTCCTGCTGCTGATGCTTGCGGTGTTCGCGGCACCCAACCTGCTGCCGCGGCTCATCGCGCAGGTCGTACCGATCTTCGATGAAGCGCTGCCGTGCGAATGGCTGCGCCAGAGTGATGATCGTGGCAGCCATCAAAGCTGGATTGGGAACGCGGCTTCTGCGCTGGAGGCTCCTTTCAGCATTGGGGTTACTTCCAGCACGTTTCCCACGACGAGCGGCGAAACACTGCTGGTGCGCGTGATTGTGATTAACAACACCATCGGCACTGTGCCCATCGTCGTGCCTGCCCAGATACCGGACCTCAACGCAGGGCAGCCCGGAGTCGGTGCCGCCTTCAACTATACAGGCGCGATCCCACCGGCCAACCCGCAGGGCGCGATCCCCGCGGACCAACTGCGGCTTCTGGGGCCGCGGCAGCGCTGCATTCAGCGCATCGAGTACCGGTTTGAAGATCTGGCTGCGCTCGGCATCAATCCCACCTCCACCGTGAAGGGCTATTACCGCAATGCATCCGGCGGTCAGATCACCGGAGCGGCGAACCCGTTCACGTCACCGGGAATTTGGACGGGTGTGGTAGAATCTGAACCGCTCACCTTCAGCGAGGCCGAGTAGACCACTGGACGTTACAACCACACAGAAGCACAGCGGAACGCACTGCAGGCTGTTAAGAGACTGTTGTATAATTTGACGCATAACATACGAAACACGCCGCTGAGTCTGTGGCTGCGAGAGGCATACTATGTCTGATCCCAAACGCGACAAACCTGTGTTAACCGTACTGGAAGGTAAGTACGCAAATCAGCATTGGACAATCGAAAAGGACGAGGTCACGCTGGGACGCGATGAAACCTGCGATATTGTGCTGCCGGAACGCCAGATTTCGCGGCAGCATGTGCGTATCTTCAAGGAAGACAACCTGTACCGGGTGGAAGATCTGGAGAGCCGCAACGGCACCTGGATCAATGGCCAGCGGCTAGAAGGTGCGCGTGATCTGTTTGACGGTGACGAGATCCATGTGGCGCTGGCCGTTCGGCTTCAGTTCATTGGCTCTGGCGCGACTGCACCCCTGCCGTTTGAGCTGCCAGACGCGGTGGGTGGAAGGCTGCGCCTGGATCGCGAGTCGCGGCGGGTGTTTGTGCTGGATCAGGAACTTGACCCCCCGCTGAGCCTGCCGCAGTACCGCCTGCTGGAACTGCTGTATATGCACAACGGGCGCATCTGCACACGGGATGCGGTGGTTGATGCGGTGTGGCCGGATGTGGTGGGTGAAGGCGTAAGCGAACAGGCGATTGATGCGCTGGTGCGCCGCCTGCGCGATCGTCTGGCGGAGGTTGACCCGGAGACGCAGTACATTGTAACGGTGCGTGGTCATGGGTTTCGGCTGGATAACCCGGCAGAATAGCGCCCCGGCTGCTGGTGGGAACAACAGCAGCACAAGTTTGATGAATTGCTATGAGCCACCCAGGCGACACCAAACGTGGGATTTGGGCGATTGATCGTCAAGGGTTGGGAAGCGTATCGAACCGGGCAGACGGATGCGTTCGATCCCCGCAAAGCCGGTGATCTGGGTCGGTCTGCAAAGTATCCCCTGACGGGCGGACGTGGCAGGTCTCGTCCCTGCGAAAGCGGTTCGTGTTATGGACAATGCGGGCGTTTTCCACCTGGCAATAGTCCACACGGGCAGTGAATGGAGTATGGAGACCTACCCGTAAAACACACTGGGCTGAGAGGCTGGATTTTCTCTTCAGGTATCGATGCCGCTGTCAGCCAACCTCAGGTCCCAGGTTTACATGTATTTCCGCAGACCGAATTCTTGCAGCCAAAGCTGTGATTCGGTACATTACCTTTCCACTTCCACCATCTTCAACCAAGTACCAGCAAAACCCATCATGCCCCGGAAGATGCGTTGTATTTAAGTTACAGAAGACAGGAGTTCGAGGAATGGTTAAGTTCATACGTTTGGTTCTTGTTACTGCTACGCTGATGCTGCTGACAATCGCAGCGGGTGCGCAGGATCGCCCGCTGGGTGAAATCACACAGCGCATTATGGATCGTGGGTCATTAATCTGTGGGGTAAACAGCGCCCTTCCTGGCTTCGGCGTCGTCAACGATGCCGGTGAATTCAGTGGCTTCGATGTGGACATCTGCCGTGCCGTTGCTGCCGCAATTCTGGGAGATCCCAACGCTGTTACCTTCCGCGCGCTGACTGCTGCCGAACGCCCAACCGCGCTGGCCGCTGGCGAAGTTGATATGATTGCGCGCAACACCACCTTTACTGTGAGCCGCGATACAGATTGGGGCGCGACATTTGCGCCAACCACCTACTACGACGGTCAGGGGATTATGGTCTTTGTCGAATCCGGCATTCAGGTGCTGGCTGATCTGGAAGGCGGGACGATCTGCACCAATGCCGGGACAACCACCGAACTCAACATTGCCGAAACCATGAATTCGAATGGCCTGGAATTCACCCTCCAGACGTTCCAGGACTTCGATGGGGTGATGGGCGCTTTCAACGAAGGCCGCTGCGACGCAGTAACTTCTGACCTTAGCGGTCTGATTTCGCGCCGCGAAGCGGAACCCGATCCCGGTGCCTATGCTTTTGTCCTGAACGAAGAGGGTACGCCGCTGCTCATCAGCAAAGAACCGCTGGGACCGCTGTCCCCACAGTCAGACGCACAGTTTGCAGACATCGTGCGTTGGGTCATTTACGGGTTGATCCAGGCCGAAGAATTCGGCATCTCCAGCGAAACCATTGACGAGTTCCTTACGAGCGACAACCCGGAAATTCAGCGGTTCCTCGGCCAGGGCACAGACGTGGTTTCCGGTGCCTACCTGGGCCTTGCCAACGATTTCATGGTGACGGTGATCCGTTCGGTGGGCAACTACGGTGAGATTTTTGATCGTCACCTCACGCCTCTGGGTGTAGCCCGTGGCCTGAACAATCTCTACACCAACGGTGGTTTGATGTATGCGCCGCCTTTCCGCTAAACTGAACCGTACCAACCGCGCGACGCTGCTGCGTCTGCCGTAAGCTAAGCCAGCCTACCGAAGGCGCGCCGCCGGGTGGACTCTGTTACACCCGGCGGCATTCGTGACAACCGGACGGATAACCGCATGTCTCAACCCTCTTCCACACAACCGGACGGAATCTCCGGGCTGCTGCGTGATATTCGCGTATTGCAGTTGATCGGGCAGTTGATCTTCCTTGTGCTCATCGCTCTGGCATTCCTGACGTTGTGTAACAACGTGTACAGCGCACTGGCAAGCATTAACCGTGTGCCCAGCTTTGGGTTTCTGGACGAACGTGCCGGGTTCCTGCCCAGCGCGCCAGAGGCTAACTTTGGCGATGTGTTCCTGATCGGGCTGGCGAATACCATTAACGTGACCATCGTGGGACTGATCCTCTCCACGATTACAGGGGTGCTGTTCGGCATTTTCCTGCTCAGCTCAAACTTACTGCTGCGCACCATGGCGCGCTGGTATGTTGAATTTTTGCGCAACACGCCGCTGCTGGTTCAACTGTTCGCCATCTATAACATCGCAGTTCTGGCGCTGCCGTCCATTAACGATGCTATCGTTGTGCAGCCTGCATTTGTGGTGTCCAATCGCGGCGTCTATTTTGCGGATGTCCTCATCACGGCACGCGGCCAGGTCGTCGTGGCGTTAACGCTGCTGGGGATTCTGGTGGCAGCCGGGGTGTGGATACGCGCCGGCCAGATTGCGGTCAACACAGGGCGCGTACTGCCGCGTGGGGTCATCGCCGCCGCCGTCATTGCAGGTTGCGCGTTTGCGGGGCTGCTGCTGGCCTCCGCCGCACAAGCCCCGCAAACCGTCACCATTTCTGGCGAAACGCAGACTTATCAACAGGCCAGGGATGCCGGTCTGCTGACCCGTGATGCGCGCTTCGCCTTCAGCGCAGCCCTGGTTGAGATCACCGCGCCAGAGCGACGCGGCCTGCGTTATGTGGCCGGGTCCGAATTGTCGCCGGAATACATCGCGCTGGTGCTTGCGTTGGTCATCCACACCTCGGCATTTATTGCAGAGGTGGTGCGCGCAGGCATTCAGGCTGTGGATAAGGGCCAGCGAGAGGCGGCCCGCGCCCTGGGGCTGACCTACAGGCAGACGCTGCGCCTGATCGTTCTGCCGCAGGCGCTGCGGATCATTATCCCTCCGCTTGGCAACCAGTACCTGAACCTGGCGAAGAATTCCAGCCTCGCCATTGCCATCTCGTTTGCCGATCTGTTTCAGGTGAGTTTTACCACTATTAACCAGACCGGCCAGACTGTTTCCATGTTTGTGCTGGTGATGGCAGCGTATCTGGTGATGTCTGTTGTGATCTCGCTCATCATGAACTTCCTTAACCGGCGCTCTCAGCTAAGGATGAGATAACAGCATGACGACACGAATCGAAGGTCGCCGCGACGATGCAGACACTTCACGCCCTCCGCCCGCCATGACGACGGGACTGCTGGCATGGCTGCGCACTAATCTGTTTCACACCCCGTGGGATGCCCTGGCGACAGTCATTGTTGGCGTCCTGCTGGCGGCCCTGCTGTCCTCGTTCATAGGCTGGGTGGTGCGCGAAGCCAACTGGTTCGCCGTCACCCGGAACATGCGCCTGTTCATGGTTGGCACCCTTCAGGGTGACCCTGGCGCGGTTGTTCGGGTGCAGGTTGCTGCCATTGCGGTCTCTGTGCTCATCGGTTTCAGCGTGGCTGCGTGGTGGCGCGTTTCACGTGGGTTTGCGCTGGCCATCCTGATCCTTCTGGCGCTGCTTGCCGGACTGCCTCAGTTTGCCGACCAGATCTTGCCGCCATCCGCAACGTATCTGGTTGCGGGGGAAACGCCGGTTGTTTCTGGCACACAAACCAGCTTCGCCGCACCGGAAGTGGCCTTCCTCGGGCGGGCCGGGGAACCGGTCACGTTCCAGCAGGCAGGCGTTGTTGGGGACGATGCGCTTTCTTCACTTTACGGCTTCACGGACCGGGCAGCATCCGGCCTGATTAATGCCGCGCTGAACCGCCGCCGCGACCTGAACCGCATTGCTGAGCTGGAAGCGCTGCTTACGGGTACACTGAGCAAGGAGCAGGTTGCAGAATATAATGCCGAACGCGAAGCCCTGCGCGCTGAGGCCGCCGAACCCATCACAGAGCGCTACCGCCTGAATACCTTACCCACTGCAGTTGAACTCCGTTACGGGGATCAGGTCATCGTGCAGGGCAGCGTGGAGCAGGGTTCCGCAGCCCTGAGCGGCACTTTGCCAGAAGACGGTTGGTATGTGGTGCGGCTGGAGTCGGCAGAACCGGAGTCCCTCGCTTTGCTGCGTCTCACAGGGGTTTACCCGCACTATGACCGGCAGGTGACAATGATTCCGGAGGGCGAAGCGCGCGCACGCGCGGTAACACAGGCGATTCGCATGACGGACGAGTATCTGACCACTGCAGAACCCCCCACCGGCCAAACAGGTGAGGCTGATCCCCTGCTGATCAATTCCCACCAGTACAGCGGATCGCGCACGTTTTCGGAGTTTCTGGGTCTGCATCTCGCACCGTTCTTTGAAATTCTGGGCCGTGGTCTCATCCCGGTGCTGCTGGCAGCGGCATTCGGCTACCAGTTGGCGCTCGCGCTAGAACAGGTCCTCACACGGCGGGGCAGCATGACGGCCCGCCAGACCACGATTCGCTACTCAGCGTGGGGGTGGTTTGTGCTGCCGTTTGTGATCTTTGGGCTGGTGGCCAATACCCAGGTAAACCAGTGGGGCGGCCTGTTTCTGACCTTTATGCTGGCCGCGGTCGGGATTGTGGCCTCGTTTCCCATCGGGGTTTTGCTGGCCCTGGGCAGACGTGCGCAGCAGCTCCCCGCCATTCAACTGGCATCTGTGGCCTTCATCGAAGGTGTGCGCGGTGTGCCCCTGATCACGGTACTGTACCTTTCACAGCTTGCGCTGCCATTGGTCAGCCCGGCGCTGGCGGATGTGCCGAACCCGGTGCGCGCGATGGTGGCTATCACCCTGTTCAGCGCTGCATACCTCGCGGAGAATGTGCGCGGCGGGCTTCAGGCCGTGCCGCATGGTCAGGTGGAGGCGGCGCGTGCCCTGGGGCTGAACGCATTCCAGATAACGGTCAATATCACGCTGCCACAGGCGCTCCGTGCCGTGATCCCGGCGCTGGTTGGGCAGTTCATTTCGCTGTTTAAGGACACATCGCTCGTCGCAATCGTCGGGTTGCAGGAACTGACCAACATTTCTTTAAGCATCGTCGCCCAGGCAGAATACATCGGCCTGCGCCGCGAAACCTTCCTATTTATCTCTGTGATCTATTTTATCTTCAGCTATGCGATGTCGTACGCCAGCCGCCGCCTCGAAGCAACCGGATCCGGGGCGATACTGCGCACGCGCGAAGCCGCGTGAGGCGGGGAGAGCGCAGCAGTTCTCCCCGCCTGATGCCGGTACACACCCCGCCTTGCTAACGCCAGCTTCCCCAGCGTGTGCGCACTGCCGAGACGTGCTGCGCCACGCTGTCGCGGCGCACCTCCAGCAGCAGCGCTGCCCCCATCAGGGTACCGCCCAACAGCAGCGGCACTACCCAGAAATCGATGCGGATGACGGCCACTGCCGCGCCCCCCATCAGCAGCACAATCGCTGCCATAAAGGGTAGCCGTCTTTGCGCGAAGAACCCGTATACCAACAGCGCCGCACACTGCACAAGCGCCATGATGACGAGTGTAACGGTCACGCCGTTATTTGCAGCATACTGGACAAAACCTGCGGCAGTGATGCAAAGCGCCACGAATTCCAGCAGGCGATCATCGTTCAGGGCAGCCAGTGGGATGATATAGAGTGCCAGCAGCGCAACGCTGAAATCCTGCCCGCCAGACGTTGTGAAGAACAGTAACCCTAACAGCGTCGTGAGCACCAGGACAATCCACCGCCAGCGATCCGAGTCACGTGCGCCCGATTTCTGGTTCAGCGCTGCCCACAGGGTCAGCGCTGCGGTGACAGCCATCAGCGGGGCGTAACCGGTCATGAACGTGTGGTAATTATCGACAACCAGCCACAGTGCTACAGCGCCATAGATCCGCTGCATGTCGCCAAAAACTGCGGCGCGTGCATGCCAGATGCGGCGGGACGCAGCGCGCGCGCGCGCCCCGCCAAGGTACAGCAGCAGCGCGCCCCCGGCAAACACGCCTCCGTATACCCACCACACCGGCTCTGCCGAAAACCGCCACTCTGGCCGAAATGTCCAGCTCACAAAATACCCATAATCGATCACCAGCGCGCCACCCAGCAGCAGCAGCGGCAGGTAGAGCGCGTGTGCCTGGCGGGAGACCAGCGCCCCGACCAACGTGATCAGGGCCGTGCCTGCCATCAACTCTACGAGGGCGGTGGGCTGCAACGCGCTGGCGACCAGCATCAGCGCCGCACCCGACCAGAAGGCCGCCGTCGCCATCCAGGTCACCGTACCGGGTTTCGCTTCAGGTGTGCGCGTGCCGAGCATCACGCTGCCAAGGCCAAATTCGATGATGCCGACCAGGTAGTAGGCGCTGAAGGGCGCATTCAGCCGGTGTGCGACCAGTGCCCAGAGCGCATTGAGGACGAAAACGATCCCCCAGGCGCGCATGCGGTAGGCGACAGCCACCGTCAGAGGCACAAACCCCATCAGCGGCAGCATGCTACCCGGAGTCATCAGATACAGCCCCACAGCCAGCACACCCGCAAACTGGGCGGCGGGTCTCCAGTAACGCTGTGACGCACCGTTCCAGCGCACAAACCCGGCCAGAGCGACAGCCGTCATGGCCAGGATGCTGAAATCAACGGCAGGCAGGTGCAGCAGGCGGCCAGCCTGCAAAATCGTGAACAGGATCTGTGCCACCACGACCGGCGTCCAGTAAATGGCGCGCGTGCTGCGGATTGCCTCGCTGCTGATCACCAGGCCCATGATGACGGTCGTCAGCGCCTCGCGCGGGAACGGAAAGGCATGAATGAGACCCAGACACCACAGGATCCACCCCGCGCCGTATACCGGCCAGCCCATCGCCCCTGGAATACGCGGCAGGATGCGCCCCACAATGATCCAGATCGCAGATAAAAGCACCAGCACGATGCCGTACTGCGCGAAGGTGAGACCGGTAAACGTGAGCAGGATATACATCCACACCACCGCCAGCCACGACCCCATCAGCAGGAACAGGTTTCTGAGGCTCTGATAGGCAAACGGACGCGCATCCGGCGAGACAACGTTGGCCACAAACAGATCCCAGGTCGGATGCAGCCCCAGGATTACCAGGCCGCTGCTGAACAGATGCATCAGCACCACTACCCCCAGGCTGACCGGCAGCAGGTAGTGATCGTGCAGCGTTAGCAGCAGGCTTGCGTTGATAAGCCCGTGCCCGGCGACAAAGAACGGAATGACGATGGCGGGACGCTGGCGGTAGAGGCTGTGGCCCAGCAGCACGAAGATCACACCAAGCATCTGCCACACGAAACCGACATACGGCAGATTGCGCAGACCAGGGAAAACGAACACCATCAGCAGCATGAACGGCAGTGGCGCTATCCAAAGCGCGGTGTGCAGCAGCACCGGCAGGCGGTAGAACAGCCCGGCGATGATCCAGATACCCACCAGTGTGGCCGTCGTCATGGTCAGCAGCAGCGGTGCAGCCGCCTGAATGTTCCACAGCGTCCACAGGGTGACGATAATGGTCAGGCCAAGTGACAGGTCTGCCAGAGGCCAGCGCATAACCGCCTGCAGCAGCGTAACGGGTTTGTTTTTGCGACTGCGGGCAGAGGTCAGCAGCCGTTCCGCCAGCAGCGCCAGCGCCGCCAGCAGGCTCAGCCACATCCCGAAGGCCTGTGAGCCCATGAAGAAAATGACATAGACCTGCGTCCACGCAGAAGCGACCAGCCACAGCCCCAAGTGCGCCGCGATAACCCGCTCACGTCGCCAGCCCAGCCATGTCAGCAGAACGCCCGCCGTGAGGTGTACAAAGGTCAGGTACAGCGGCGAAAACCCTGCTGTGCCGGTGACGGTGTTCCAGGTCGCATACAGTGCCGCGCCGCCGCACAGCAGCACCGCCAGCGCCACAGACAGGTCAATGGCCAGCCAGTTGTCGGCGAAGCTCGCATCATCCTTCGCATTCATGCGGCGTGTTTCGATGAAAAGGATGGTACCTACCGCCAGCGTCAGCCACACCAGCGCCCAAAATTCAGGTGCCAACCCCCACAGACTTGCGCAGAACACCATCACAATCGCCACCGGCACAAAGTTCAGCCAGCCCTGGCGCAGGCCCAGAAAGATGACGGTAAGGGTTGCCGCTGCCCAGGTCGCAAAGATCGTGTCGCGGGTGGCGTTGACCAGGGTGTAGCTCATGGCAATGAGTCCAACCATCAGCAGAAGGCCGGCCACCCTGTAAACCGGTGCCCACCAGGGTGACTTCAGGCGCGCTTCCCACCATACAATGACCAGCGCAAAGGCAAACGGGGTCCACCACACCAGCGGCAGGCCGATGACATCGAGCAGCGTGAAGGTCGCCACAAGCTGTAGCACCGGCACCAGCGGCACCACCAGCCATGACCTGATCCGGTGGCCGGTCCAGGTGATGATGATGACGGCTGCCAGCGTCGCCACCGGCCAGAAGGCAGCCTGAAGAAACGGCGGCAGCACGGCGCGGTGTGTGTTGAGCTGGTCGTTGAGATGCAGCATCCCCACGCCAATCAGCCACGCCCCCGTAGAGACGATCCCCGGCGCGGCCAGCGGCGCGTTCAGGTAGCGGTAGACCAGGGCACCCACACCAAAGAAGAACGCGGGTGCGGCCAGCATCAGCGCGGCCTGTGCGAAGAACGTTTCGCTGCCGCGCACCAGAAACAGCATCGAAATGACCACCAGCGCGATGCCGCTGTAGAGCGAAAACTGAAGTGCCCTTGACTGTGACACGGTGCCAACCTCCTCTGTGTGCGTTGTGTGCGTTGCTTTCAGCATACGGGGGGGCCGCGCATAAATCGATCAGCACGGGTCACGACCTGACCATGACAAGCGTCCAAATGGCGCGCCACACGGGATCAGCGCCGCAGACGCAGCCCATGCAGGGTCACACGATGCGCCAGGGGTTGGGTTATGCGAGGGCAGGGATGACGATGGTAAATGTGCTGCCTTTGCCGGGTTTGCTTTCCAGCAGGATGTCACCGTGATGCAGGCGGACGATCTGGCGCGCGATGTCCAGCCCCAGCCCGGCACCGATGCGCCGCTTTGAATGCCCTTCGTCGCCCAACTGCACGAAAGGCACAAACACCAGTTTCTGATCCGCCTCTGCAATGCCGACGCCTGTATCCTGCACGACAATCGCTGCATGCGCTTCTGGTAGCTGCTCGTAACGCGTCATCAGGTGAATTTCGCCGCGAGGGGTATATTTGACGGCGTTTGCCACCAGGTTGCTCACAGCCTGGCGCAGCCGCACCCGGTCAACCTGAAACGGCGGCATGTCTGCCGCCAGGGTTACCCGCAGGTTGACCTCTGGCGGCTGGTTGACCTGCTGTTCTTCGACCACGGCAGCGCACAGCCCGTTGATGTCGCACGGTACCAGTGTCAGCGTGAGGTTGCCGGTGGCCAGATGCGCGCTGTCCAGAAGATCGCTGACGAGCCGGTTAAGCTGCTCGCCTTCCTCAATGATCTGGTCCATGTAATGCTGCTGCTGGTCGCTAAGCGGTGTGCGCCGCACCAGTTTGGCGAATCCCAGCACAGAATTCAGCGGGGTTCGCAGCTCGTGGCTGACCCGCGCCAGCAGCATCTGGCTGCGCTGCTCGACCTCGCTGGCCACATGGGTGCGGTTGAGATCCACTGCAAGCTGGTTCAGAAAGCGCAGCGTCTGGAATGTATAGGCGGCGAGCAGGATATTATAACCCACGACCAGATACCCCGGCAGCGTAATCTGGCGCAGGCTGGGCACAGCTTCATAGATCAGGCTGAGCCAGAATGCGCCGATGCACGTCATCTGAACCAGCACACGTCTTCGCCCGGAAAGCAGCATCGCGGCGAACGTGTAGGGCATAAGGAACGACAACGCGGTCACAGCACTGATTCCGTGAATGATCATGCCTTGCAGCAGAAACACAAACAGCGTCAGCAGTACCCAGGCCAGTGTGTGGCCGCCCAGCAGGGTGATCAGATAGACGCTGAAGACAACCGCCATCAGTACGGCAAACGGGATGCTTTGCGGGTGCCGCGTGATGACAACGGCCCACAGGAACAGCTCCCCCGCCATCACTTCCCTCCCGCGCGACAGCCAGTACTGACGGATCTGCGCAATTGCACCCTGCTGTGCCGCTATCGGCAGCAGGGTGTTACGGTCAGGCAAGAGCTCGCTGAACAGCCGCTGCAACATCGTCAGGGGAGAAGGGTTTGGCGAGGTAGACATAATCGCTCTCTTCGCTGATGGCTTCGGCATAGGCCGAAACAAGAATCACAGGCGCGGGATGCAGCCCTTGCAGTCTTCGTGCCAGGGTGCGCCCATCGGTATCTGGCAGGTCGAAATCGATGATATAGAGATCCGGGCTGGCCTGTACGGTGAGGGTGTGCGCCGCTTCACCCGTTTCGGCGGTAATCAGTTGGTGCGGCGTCAGTTCACTGACGATGGCCTGCATCAGAAAGCGGGCGGGTGGATGGTCTTCCACATAAAGGATCGTCTTCATGATGAGCACCCTAATCCCCTCACAGCGTGTCGTCCAGCAATCCATCCAGGCGTTCTGCTTCAAGAATAATCTGGTCGATATACTCGTGCGCGTCTGTGGCGTCCAGGTGCCCGCGCCGGTCCACACGTCCTTTCAGCAGTTTCGCCAGTCCCAACAGTGTGTGCAGGGGGGTGCGCAGCTCATGGCGAAGTGCGGCACCGGGCCGCGGCAGCTCTCGCAGGTTCTGCGCGGCGCGAATGGCTGCTTCGCGGTTTTCTACCCCCAGCTTGGCATAGATGTTTGATGTGTGATTGCGCACGGTACCATGCGCGATGTCCAGGATTTCGGCAATTTCGGTATTGGATTTGCCATCCGCAGCCAGCCGCAGAATAGCGCGCTCGCGCGATGTGAGGGTATGCTTACGATGCGCGTCGGTAAGGCGGGTGACAGCAGACGGGGAGAGAAAGCGCCGCCCCTGGGCCACTGTGCGAATCGCCTCCGCCAGGCGCAGCGTCAGGTCATCGCTCTTCACCACGTAGCCCATCACCCCGGCTTCCAGCATCTCCTCGATCCATACGGCATCATCATAGGCGCTCAGTATGAGGATGGCGACCTGTGCAAAGCGCGCCCGGATATCCTGTACCGCGGTGACCGGTTCAAAACCCTGACCGCTGAAGGACAGATCAAGAACCAGTACATCCGGCTGCTTTTCGGCCAGCGCGGCAAAAATACGCGTGACATCCGAGAGCGTCCAACTGACGCGCAGCTCCCGTTCCCGTGAGAGATCCTGTTCCAGGATTTTGAGGATAAGCGGGTGGTCATCCACCAACGCGATTTCAATCATGGTGTGCCTTGTCCTTTCCGCATACTCATTATATCGACTTGACAGCGGATTCGCTTCGTGTTAGATTTGGTATGTAAATAGAGCTTTTCGTACGTAAGGTGGGCCGCAGATGTCTGGTGAAATCATTGTGGTGGAAAACGGGCAGATCGTCCCCAGTGACGATGCTGTGTATCGTGAACTGGTGGCACTCACCGAACGTTCACTGGAAAGTGAAAGCAGCAGGCGCGTTTACCGGCAGACCTTCAATGCGTGGTACGCCTTTGCGCAGGAGATGGGCATTAATTCGCTGGCGCTGCATCCTGGCAATGTCACCGAATTTCTGATGCGTGCCGGGTCTAAGGCCACACGCCAGCGCCAGCTTTCTGCTTTGCGCAAACTCGTTCAGGTGGCCTATATTCTGCGCCCTGACGAAGAAACGCGCCGCGTGCATGAAGCACTGAAGCTCGTCAAGGCACCAGCAACGCGCAAAGGCCGCACCACCGAGCGCGCCAAGCGTGCCCTGCCGCCCAGCCAGGTTAATGACCTGCTGCAGTGCTGGAACGCGCAGACAAACACGCACAAGCGCAATCACGCCCTGATTGCGGTGCTGCTGCTTACCGGCATGCGCCGTTCAGAAGCCGCAGATCTGATGTGGGAAGATATTGACTTTGAAAACGGTGTGATCACCATCCGGCATGGTAAGGGGGACAAGTTCCGCGAGGTTCCCGTCGCGGGCGACATCGCGCTGGAAGCGCTCGAAATCTGGCAGCGCGCCCAGATGAAAAAGGGTGACTACGATTTCATCTTTACGCCTGTCGAACGCGGTGACCATCTTGGCAAGGATCATCCGATCACAGGCACCGACGTGTATCGGATTGTGAAAGCGACCGAGGTACGGACCGGCATCGAATTCAAGCCGCACGACTGCCGCCGCACCTTCATCACAGAGTCAATTTCGTCCGGGGTGCCGATGCATGAAGTGCAGGCGAACGCTGGCCACGCACGCGGCGAAACCACACTGCGTTACGCGCAGACAGCCAGCGCCCGTGAACGCCGCAAAAACCTCAAGCTGGGTTACGGATAGCGACCAGGCCATAACCCGGCGAGTGCTTCGCCGGGTTGTGCGCAGGGATGTATCAGGTGTGCAGCAGCGCGTCGCGCGTGACATCCCGAACGGATGTGTAGCCTGCCAGGCCGAGCGTGAGGTCGAAATCCGCCTTGAAATTCTGGAGCACTTCGCGCACACCGCGCTCGCCCCCAATTGCCAGCCCGTAAACAAAGGGTCGTCCCAGGCACACCGCCGCTGCGCCCAGTGCCAGCGCCTTGAAAATATCTGCACCACTGCGAATACCGCTGTCCATGAGCACCGGGATCTGCCCACCCACAGCCTGGACCACCCCCGGCAGCGCATCGATAGAAGCGATCGCGCCATCCACCTGCCGCCCGCCATGATTAGACACGATAATGCCATTAATGCCGTGATCCAGGGCTTTGCGCGCGTCGTCTTCGCGCAGAATGCCTTTCAGGAGAATGGGCAGCGTGGTTTTGTCGCGCAGGAACTTCAGGTTCTCCCACGTCAGCGATGGCCGAGAATAGGTGGCCACGAACTGCTGCACGGCGCGTGGCGACCCACCAGAACGCGCAAGCTGCAGACCGTTCAGAATAAGCGACGGGGTCAAGCGGCGGCGGCCCGTGGTCATTTCGCTGGACTGCGGCGCATGAAGGCTGGCCTGGAAAACCGGATCGCTCGTATACTGCGCAATGCCCATCCCGCGCATGAACGGCAGGCTGCCCAGGTCGAGATCGCGCGGACGCCATCCCAGCATGGTCGTATCCAGTGTGATGACAATCGCACGGCAGCCACACGCTTCTGCGCGCTTCACAAAACTAAGGACAAGCTCGTCTGACTGGCTCCAGTAAAGCTGGAACCAGCGCACGCCGGTTCGCATCGCCGCGGCGGTTTCTTCCATCGGCACCGACGCCTGATTCGAGAAGATCATCGGAATGCCTTCAGCGGCGGCGGCTTTGGCGACGGCGCGGTCTGCCTCGCGGTGCGCCATTTCCAGCACACCGATGGGAGCAAGCAGAAAGGGCGCTGCCAGTTTGTCGCCAAACAGCGTGACGGATGAATCGCGCTGAGAGACATCGTGCAGCATATGGGGAATGATCTTCCAACGATCAAGCGCGTGCCGGTTGGCGTCCATGGTGCTTTCGCGTCCCGCGCCACCCGCCATATAAGCATACGCTTCGTTGGTCATGAACTGCCGTGCGCGCTGTTCAAGTTCGTCGCTGTTCACCGGCACCAGCGGGCGGATGCCGCTCATGCCCTGAATATAGATCTCTGACTGTCTACTGCGTCCGAAATTAAAGGCCATCTCTCATTCCTCAATGAATTAAAAGACTATAGCATAAGATCAAGAACGCTGTATATTGTGTAAGCCAGGGCAAAGGTGAACATCATCAGAGACAGTACCGACAGGCCAACCGTGCCTTCTTCGATGCTCAGCGGCAGCACAGTTTGCTGTTCCAGTTCAGGGTTAAACTCCAACCCGAACTGATAGTGTCTTTCCGCAGTGTCAACCTTCAGGACATGCCCCTGCGAAACCCTGCCCTTTGTCCGCACCAGCACCGCTTTCGTGATCTTGTCCAGCGGGATTTCGAGCGGCGCACAGACGATGTGTGTGCCGGTCAGGATAAATGTTGTGCGGTACGCCAGGATCCAACCAGGCCCGCGCCGAAGTCTGGTCTCGAAAAGCATTTCTCGTGCCTTACACGCGCCGTATGTAACGATTGCTGCATCAGGATTGCTGGCACGAAACCGCTCCACGCTGCGTTCGGTGCCATAAGACACCTTCACAAGGCTCCTGCTCACATTCTGCCACCATGTCATTGCCACAACCATGCCTCCGTTGTCATCTTGCCTGCATGTCCCTCCTACCCCGTCAACCTCAGCACAACGCTGTGTGGTGCGCGCGAAGCCTGCCCCGGCACCGTGACGGTTTGCTGCCCACGACCTACACCCATTGTACGCTGAATCCGCTGAACCTGTGGGGATGTGGGGTATTAAGAACCGTATGCGCCAGATGACGGCTTCCAACGCGCACTGAGTGGGTCATGTGGCATAAACAACGCCCTGTTTTGAGCGTAAACAATGGGATGCACCCAACAAACACCCCACGGAATACACACTATCGTGCAGTTTCCTGAATTGCAGGCTGGGATGGCGCAGAGCGTGGACAAAGCGGCAGACGCCTGGCGTTGTGTGTCGTCAGCAAAAAACCTCACCCCTTGCTGCCGCGCCAGGCGTCTCAACCGGGTTGGCATCGGCCTTCAGCACGGGGAAAGCGAGGGATGAGGTTGAACGACGGCACAGGTATTTCTCCAACGCAGGTACGCTTTATTTCCCCTGCCTGAAGGCTGGGGACCTACCTACGGCGCGGTTGTGATAAACCCCGGCAGTTACTGGCTTCCTGATCCCGTAAACGGCACGGTGACAGTGCACAGGGGTTCGTAGTGCAGCCAGTCCCCGATAATCCGAAAAGTGCCGGACTCTGCCGTCCATCGATAAGAGAATTTGCGCACATAACGATCTTCCAGCGGGTGGTTATTCGACCCCAGGCGAATAGGGTCTGTGGCTGTAGCCCAGAAGCGCAGTTGATTAATGCGCACGCTGCCGTAATCGGTGCGGGTTGCCAGCAGAGCGCCCTGATAGCTGTCCCAGGCAGGCGGTGTGAACTCAATAGTCACGTACTGACCAGCGCGCAGCGGCCCATTACGGGTTTCACAGGTTTCCATTACCAGCGTGTTGGTCGCAGGGGGGGGCACACTTTCGACCAGCGGCGGCGCGGCACAGTCGCCGGTTTCGGTCACGTCGCGGGGTTCAATCCAGCCGCTCTGTCGGAGCTGCCACCAGACGCCGCCGTCGGGGTCCTGGGCAGACTGGACGATGACAACGCGCGTCCCGGCGGCGAGGTCATAGACGC
>CAZQIJ010000024.1:0-21740 GCA_964592955.1 uncultured Anaerolineaceae bacterium | reverse complement strand
ACGCCAGGGCATGCACCAGGTCATACTCCCCCAGGGCAAAGGGCTGCCATACCTGTTCCCACAGGATACGGCGCACGGGCGCTTCGGTATCCCAAAGCGCGCGGCGCATGGTGATGCCCGGAATCGACAACGTCTGAGCAGCCCCCACCATCGCTGTAAAACGCCAGTTTGCGGGCACGGCGGAGGGAAGATGTTTGAGCAGGTTGTAGATATATCCGTGAATACCGGCGCTGCGGTACCCAGACCTGCTGGACAGAAGGTGAGCGTTTAATCCAATATGCATGGCGGAAATTATAACGCAAACGCGGTACACTTAGCGATGTGCAAGAAAGGGTTGAGTATGACGCACATTACGGAGCATAATGCAGCACAGCTAAGAGAACTGGCACAGGTCCGGTATGGATGGATTACCCAGGTGAAATGGGCGAGCGGACTGCTGGCGATTGCAGGTGATACCGGTATCCAGGTCTACCGCGATACCCTGGGTGCGACGCCGTCTTTTGCACTGGGTGGGCACACCGGCCACGTCAAAGGAGTGGCGATCAGCCCGGATGCGCGCCTGATCGCATCGGCCAGCGCCGATACCACCATTCGCATATGGGATATTTCCGAAGCGGAACCCACGCTTCGCTTTACGCTGTCTGGCCACACAAATTCTGTTGACGCTGTGGCATTCAGTAAACGGGGTACGCTGCTGGCCTCTGCAAGTTCCGATTTTACCGTGCGGCTCTGGGATGTGGGGGCTGGCACACTGACGACCACTTTTAGCGGGCACAGTGCTGAAGTAACTTCCGTGACCTTTGCGCTGCAGGACAATGTCCTGGTCTCTGGCAGCCGGGATAAGTCGCTGCGGCTGTGGGATATCGCCAGCGAAACGCATGGCGCAGTTCTGGGCGAGCACGATGACTGGGTGCGCCAAGTCACACCGAACCATCCCGGCACAATGATCGCCAGCGCCAGCAAAGATATGACCGTGCGCTTGTGGGATATTTACGCTGAAGAGCATTACGGTATGGTACGCACCCACACCGGCGGCGCAGACTGTGCGGCATTCAGCCCGGATGGCCAGTTGTTGGCGACGGGAGGGCGCGACCACAAAATCCGTATCTGGCGCATTGCTGATCTGCTGAATCAGACCGAAGTCATTGACGCCGATGCGTTGGTTACGCTGAATGGGCACGATAAGCCTGTGCTTTCCCTGGATTTTGATCCTTCCGGGCGTATGCTGGCCTCTGGCAGCGGCGATAATACGGTACGCTTATGGGGTATTGACTGACGCCGGACGCAGCGCATAAACCGTCCCCCCGCCAGCGCTCACGTAGATCCAGCCCTCAGCGCTGACTGCCACGCCATAAGGCCGGTGAGGAAACAGGGCTTCACCGGCAAACTGAACTGCCGCAAAATCCAGCAGACTGCCGAGGCTGCGCCTTCCAGGATACGTGCTGTTCAGCGCAGGCGAATAGGGCAGCAGCAGCGCTACCTGCTGGCGTGAGTCGTCTGGCTGAACAGCAACCAGCGCATACCCCCGTACAGTGCTGCTGTTATATGACCCGCTCAGCGTGACAAGGAACCTGCCTTCCAGCTCAGGAAACGCGCTGCCGGTATAAGGTGCGATGCTGAATGGCGTTGATCCGTTCGCGAACACCTGTGTGGGCGCTGAGGCCCGTGAACAGTCAAACGGCAACTCTGCCTGAAGCGGCGTGTTTTCCTGGCCAGCGCAGTAGGGAAAGCCATAATGATGCCCCGGCGTAATCCGGTTCAGCTCATCCACCTGCACTGACGGCCACCCCTCGTCGGCAGGCGCAACATCTACGGTCCACAGGGCACCGTCCGCCCAGGCCAACCCCGCCGGATACCGGAATCCCTCCGCCACCACTTGTCGATCAGTTCCGTCGAGGGCGAAACTCAGAATCACGCCGCGATTGCCCTCCAGCGCGCGTGCATCTGCGCACAGTGTGCAGGCTGCCCCAATCCCCACATAAACGCGTTCGTCGTCCCCCACCGCGACGCCCCCCGTCCAGAAACCGCTGCCGCTGGGCAGATCATCAACCAGGACCTCCAGCGCATTTCCGGTCAGGCGGTAGAGGTGCGCCCCGCCCGCGATGTAGAGCGATCCAGCGTGGTATGCCAGCGCGTTCGGCAGTGTAAGCCCCTCAGCAGCAATCCGGGCAAAGTCTGGCAGTTGGTCACCATCCGTATCGGTAATCGCCAGAATTTCGCCGCTTACGGGACGCGCCGCATACAGGGTTCCGTCCGGGGCTGCGGCCAGCGCTGTAAACGCCAGTTCACCGGCAGTCTCGTCTGCAACCACAATTTCAAGGCAGAAACGGGTTGAATCCACCGTTGGGATTTCGACGGCGGTAGGGCGCGCACCACAGGGCTGTAACCCTGCTGCAATGAGCATGACGGCAAAAAACGACACAATCTCTTCCTCAACATCCACAATCGCACACCGAAACGCCGTGATTCTAGAGCAAAGTCTGCAACTAGCCTACTCTCATTTTCTTTCACAGCGGTTATAATAAAGCCCATGACGAAAGACTCAGGGTTCAAGGATGGATATAGGGATCATATCGGATGTACACGGCGATTATAGAGCATTAGAACGTGTCTTGAAGCAGATGGATCAGAAGCATAAAACAGACCAGATCCTGTGCGCGGGCGATCTGGTTGGGCGCGGGCCAGAGCAGGATCGCGTCGTCAGCCTGATTCGTGAACGCAACATACCGACTGTGCGGGGCAACCATGATGAATGGTACTATGGCCTCACGGACGCCAACAGCGCCTTTCTGAAATCACTGCCGATGGACTGGCGCGCAGTCTTCGAAGGGCAGTCGGTGTATATGTGTCATGGAAAGCCGGGCAACAACCTTTGGGGGCTGTACCGCGATCATATTTCTGATACGCTGCTGAACATGATGCTGGTTTCTTTGCAGGTGAATGTCCTGATTACAGGACACACACACGTACCGCTGTATGCGCGCGTTCAACAGGGGTGTGTTATCAACCCGGGTTCTGTATACACCTTTAAGAGCGCGCGTGCGTCATCACAGACGTATGGTATTCTGCACTTACCGGAATTAACGTTCGATATCTACGATGTGTGTTAGTGTGAGTTAAAGAGCGTTTTGTGCAACACTTGATCGCCAGAATTCTACCGAGGGTGAATCCCGTCCGGCTCCTGCGACGCGGGTTTGCCAAAGTCAACAATTGGCGTCGGCGGCGCGCACAGATGGATTACATTCTGTTCGCGCTGCCGTCAACGATGCCGGCGCTGCCCACACAGCGCGGGTTCATTCAGCGGCGCATTGTGGGTGCCCCCCCGCTAAGCCTTGTGGATGTTGAGCGCGGCCTGCGGCGCATTGCCGAGGATCCACGCCCTAAAGGGGTCGTCTTTATGCTGCGCGGCCTGTCACTGTCGCTGGCAGACTTGCAGACGCTGCGTGGTCTGGTCATGCGCCTGCGCGCCGATGGAAAACGCGTGATCTGCTACGCGCAGGATTACAGCATCGCAGAATATTTCGTCGCCAGCGCTGCCGACGAAATCATCCTGCAACCCGGAGGGGTGGTGAACATTGTGGGCCTGCGCCAGCAGATTGTCTTTCTGCGCGACGCGCTAGCGACGCTGGGGCTGCAACTGGACGCAGTCGCGATTTCGCCCTACAAGGGCGCGCTCGACCAGTTTACCCGCAGTGATTTCTCCCCCGAAAGCCGCGAACAGTTTGAATGGCTGCTGGACTCCCGCTACGACATGATTGTCCGCGCCATTGCGGAAGGGCGAGCGACAGAGCCGGAAGCGATCCGGGCGATGATTGACGCTGCGCCCTATATTGATACGGCTGCGCAGGCGGCTGAAGTCATTGATGCGGTACTGAACGAGGAGGCGCTGCAGGCACACCTGGGGGCGGAGCATCTTGTGCCATGGGAGCAGGCGGAGAAAAGCCTGTTCAGAAAATGGCAGAACCTCAGCCCGAAATACGTCGCGCTGCTGCCCATTCGCGGCACCATCATTCAGGGTGAAAGTCAGCGCATACCTGGCAGCCTGCCGGTACCGTTACCGCTGCTTGACGAGGATCGCGCGGGCGACATCACCGTAACACAAACCGTGCGCCGTCTCATGAAGGATGAAAATGCGGCAGCGGTTGTGCTTTACATCGATAGTCCGGGCGGTTCCGCTGCCGCATCTGAAGCGATGGCATCTGCACTGGATGAACTGGCCAAAAGTCGGCCTGTTGTGGCCTACATGAATGCTGTGGCTGCGTCTGGCGGCTATTATGTGGCAACCCCGGCACGCTGGATTGTGGCGCAGCCGGGCACCATTACAGGATCAATCGGCGTTATTCTCGGCAAACTGATCACGGCTGGGTTGTATGACCGCCTGCACATCAATCGGGCTGAGCTGACGCGTGGACGAAACGCCACCATCGAGGATGACAGCGCGCCTTTCAGCGACGAACAGCGCACGATGATGCGCGCAGGCATCGAACGCATTTACGGCCAGTTCACGGCGCGTGTGGCCGCCAGCCGCAGCATGACGGTTGAAGCCGTGGATGCTGTGGGCGCAGGGCGGGTGTGGACAGGGGAACAGGCGCTTGGTCATGGTCTGGTGGATGAACTCGGTGATCTGCGAACAGCGCTGAACAAAGCGCGGGCGCTGGCCGCACTCGGTAATGACTCCCCGTTGGTGCTGGTAAGGGAGGGTGGAGACGACCCACTGCCGCCGCAGCTTGCCCAACAGGCCAACCCGGCGGCATGGATGGATTACGCGGCAAGCGGTGCGCGCCAGATCTTCAACACGCGTGCCCAGCTCATTCTGCCGTTGAGAATTCGCGACCGGCTCACCTGACCTGCGGCACCATCGCGCGGTGCCGTTCGACAATCGCCCTCAGATGGTACAGGAACCGGTCAAGCTGCTGCGAGGTGGTGTCTTTGCCCAGCACAAAGCGCATCTGACCGATTAGCCGGTCCTGTTCCACACCCATCGCCAGCAGCACATGACTGGGTTCCTGCTGGCCGGTGGTGCATGCGCTGCCACCGCTGGCACCGAACCCGACCTCGTTCAGGTCGAGTAAGATCGAGTCCCCGTTCAGGCCGCGCAGGGCGAAGCTGGTGTGCCCCGCCAGGCGCTCTGCCGGATGCCCTGTAAGCTGCGCTTCGGGCACAAGTTCGAGTATCGCTCGAACAAGCGCATCGCGCAGGGGGATAAGCTTCTGCACCGTTTGCACCCGCGACTGCTCTGCAAGGGTCAGCGCCTCGGTAATGCCCACAATCAGCGGAATCGGTTCAGTTCCAGAGCGGCGGTGCATCTGTTGGCCACCCCCGCTGATTTCAGCCTTGATGGGCAGCGCGCGGCGCGCATACAGAATCCCCACGCCTTTCGGCCCATAGAACTTGTGGCCAGACAGGGTGAGCATGTCCACATTCAGCGCTTTGGTATCCAGCGGCAGCAGCCCCGCCGCCTGAACCGCATCGATATGAAACCGCACGCGGCGCTTCTTCAGTTCCGCGCCGATCTCGGCAATCGGGTTGATCGTACCGACTTCGTTATTGGCGTAAATGACGCTCACCAGGATCGTGTCATCACGCAAAGCGTCGATGACCTGCTGCGGCGTCACACGTCCGTAACGATCGACGGGCAGCAGCGTGATGTCAAAGCCTTCCAGCGCCAGTTCGTTAGCCACATCCAGCACAGCATGGTGCTCTACCGCGGTGGTGACGATATGCCTGCCGCGCCCGCGTTCGCGCACCGCATGGGCCACGCCGCGCAAAGCCAGATTGTTCGCTTCGGTGCCGCCGCTGGTGAAGATGATTTCGGCCTCAGAGCAGTTCAGAATGGCGGCAGCAGCAGCGCGGCAGGCATTCAGGGCGTCAGCGGCGGCTTTGCCTGCGTCGTGCAGGCTGGACGGGTTGCCGAAAAGCTCTGTCCAATAGGGCATCATTTTCTGGACGACGCGCGGGTCGGTTGGGGTCGTGGCGCTGTGATCCAGATAGACAAATTCCTTCATACGATTGTCCTTCTCAGCGCACCAGCGCGGGTTCGCGCAGCGGTGCATCGGACGGATAGAGGAAATGCGTTCCCCGGCTCACCCGGTTGCGCCGGGCAGAGTACGTAACAATGCGCGCGGCCTGAATCGCATTACGCAGCCCGATTAGCGCGTCATTGAGGCGCGCGGTGCGGTAGAATTCCTCAATCTCGTGAAACAGGTGGCGCAGTTCGCGGTCGGCGCGATCCATGCGCTTATCGGTACGCACCAAACCCACATAATGCCACATGATGTTGCGGATGGTGTTCATATCGCCTTCGATGAGCGCGGGGTCTGGGTCTGCCTGTCCCATATGGACCCAGGGCGGAACCTGTTCGAGCTTCAACGGTTCGTGGCGATACCGGGCAATCCAGCGCGCCGCACGGTCTCCCCACACCAACCCTTCCAGGAGGCTGGTGCTGGCGAGACGGTTCGCACCGTGCAGGCCTGTGCAGCTTACTTCGCCAATGGCATACAGTCCCGCGAAGTTGGTGCGTCCCCAGTCATCGACGAGCACCCCCCCACAAAAGTAATGCGCAGCAGGAACTACGGGTATTGGCTGGGTGGTGACATCGATTCCATAGCGCAGCCCGTTTTCCACCAGCTGCGGAAACCGTTCACGGATGAAGCCAGCGGGGTGTTTGCTGGCAATATCCAGGTAGACATTTTCGTAGTCATGTTCCAGCAGTTCAACGTGAATGGCGCGCGCGACGACATCGCGCGGGGCAAGGTCTTTCCATTCAGGCGAATAGCGCGCCATGAAAGGTTCACCTTCTGGCGTCACGAGTACCGCGCCTTCTCCACGAACAGCCTCGCTGATCAGCAGGTTTGGCGCGCCGCGCACACTTAAGGCGGTGGGGTGAAACTGCACATACTCGGCGTTCACCACGCGCACGTTGGCGCGCCATGCCATCGCCAGCCCATCCCCGCGTGCGCCTTTGGGATTAGTCGTATTGCGAAAAATCTGCCCCAGCCCGCCGGTAGCCAGAATGGTCTGGCCTGCCAGCGCCCGCCTGATTTCGCCGCGCACACGATCCAGCACATACGCGCCATGGCACGTGTAGGCTTCGTAAACGTCCAGGGGTTCAAGGGAATGGTGCGGAAATGTGATGAGGTCAACCGCGGTATGGTCGGTCAGCAGTGTAACGTTGCTGCGTTCCGCCAGTTTTTCCAGCAGGCCGTTAATAATCGCTTCGCCGGTTTTATCCCCCACATGCACGATGCGGCGTGTGCTGTGCGCGCCTTCCAGGCCAAAGACCAGTTCATCCTGGTTGTGGTCGAAATTGACGCCGCAGCGTTCGATAAGCACTTCCTGTACCAGACGCGGCCCTTCTTCGGCCAGGATGCGTGCGGCGCGCGGCGAACTTAGCCCGGCACCGGCACGCAGGATATCTTCAACGAGGAGTTCGGGGGAGTCATCCAGCCCGCGTGTAACGATGCCACCCTGTGCCCAGCTCGTGTTGCTGCTGGTGGGGTTGGTGGAGCGGGTAATGACCGTAACATGGTGATTTGTGTCCTCGCTAAGGCGCAGCGCTGCCGCCGCTCCCGCAATACCACAACCGATGATGAGTGTATCTGTGCGTATGTCGTCCATAATATACCCTGGTTTCCGGGTTAGGCTGGCCGCTTATCTGGGAATAGCGAGCATGCGGTCAAGAGCCAGCTTTGCACCGCGTTTTACCTGCTCCGGTACCACAATCTCATTAATTACGCGCCCTGCCACAAGGTGTTCCAGCACGTTCGCCAGGTCAATTGGGCTGATGCGATACATGGTGCTGCACAGGCAGGAGAAAGGCGAAAGCAAGGTCACGAATTTATCCGGATTCGCGTTTTTCACCCGGTTGACGAGGTGCATCTCTGTGCCCACTGCCCACTTGCTTCCGGCGGGCGCGTTTGCAATGGTTTTCAGAATGTACGAGGTTGAACCAACATCATCGGCTTTATCAACCACTTCCATCATGCATTCCGGATGGACAATAACGTTGATGTCCGGGTGATGGCTGCGCCACAGGTCAACATGCTCTGGGCGAAACTGCTGGTGTACGCTGCAATGGCCCTGCCAAAGGATGATTCTGGCATTGCGGATCTGTGCGTCTGTCAACCCCCCGTAGGGCTTAAAGGGATTCCACAGCACCATCTGTTCCAGCGGGATACCCATCGCTTTGCCCGTGTTGCGCCCCAAGTGCTGGTCAGGGAAGAAGAAGACCTTCTCGCGCTGCGCGAAAGCCCACCGCAGTGCGCCGGTTGCGTTCGACGACGTACACACCGCGCCGCCGCGCTCACCCACAAAGGCCTTCAGGTTGGCCGCGCTGTTCATGTAGGTGATGGGCATGATGAGGCTTTCCGGGTCTGCACTGAACACCTCTTCCAGCTCGTCCCAGGCCGTAAGCACCTGCTCCAGGTTTGCCATATCGGCCATACTGCATCCAGCCTTCATGTTGGGCAGGATGACTGTCTGATCATCGCGTCCGAGAACATCGGCGCTTTCGGCCATAAAATGTACCCCGGCGAAAACAATATACCGAGCGGCGACCCGCGCACCCTCCTGGCTCAGTTGATAGCTGTCACCGGCGAAATCCGCGAACTGCACCACTTCGTCGCGCTGGTAATGATGGCCGAGGATGACGACACTATCGCCGAGGGTTTCGCGTGCCCGGCGAATACGCGCAACGGCAGCCTCTTCCTGTTCGATGAGGGTAGGGTCGAGCTGCGTCCCATCTGTTGTGACTTCCGTTAGATTTATGACTGACATGTAAAACTCCACACTGCGTTCAGGTTTACTTCGGTTCTGCTGCGATTATTCGCGAACCACTTTCATAGAAATGTCCAGCACCGGCGCAGAATGGGTAAGCGCGCCGACACTAATGAAATCCACCCCTGTTTCTGCCACCGCACGCACCCGCTCCAGCGTCATGTTGCCAGAGGCTTCCAGGGGGATGCGTCCCGCAACCTGCTCCACTGCCTGGCGCATCTGCGCTTCTGTCATATTGTCCAGCAGAATGCGCTGCACCGGCAGTTCAAGGGCTTCGGCGAGCTCGTCCAGGTTGCGCACCTCAACAACGATCGGCAGACCTGCGGCGTCTGGCAGGTTGCGCACTGCCTCAACCGCCGCTGTGATGCCACCTGCCGCGTCCACGTGGTTATCTTTCACCAACACCATGTCATACAATCCGATGCGGTGATTCTGGCCGCCCCCCATGCGCACCGCGTATTTTTCCAGCAGCCGCCAGCCAGGGGTGGTTTTGCGCGTGTCCAGGATCACCGCTTTCGTGCCGCGCACCGCTGCGGCGAAAGCAGCCGCCTGCGTAGCAACACCGCTTAGCCGCTGCAGGAAATTCAGGGCGGTACGTTCGCCCGCAAGTACAGACTGCGCCGCGCCGCGCAGCTCCACCACAGCATCACCAGGGTTCACCGGATCGCCGTCCTGCCGCAGCAGTCGAAATTCAACTGTGGGATCCACTTCACGAAAAACCGCCGCAGCGACCGGTAAACCGGCCAATATGCCCGACGCCTTAGCGATGATGCGCGCGGTCACTGGCTGGTTATCTGGAAGGGTGGCGCGGCTCGTTATGTCGCCTCTGTCTCCCAGATCCTCGGCCAATGCCATGCGTATCAGTTGTTCATACTGCGCTTCAAGATACTGTTCGAGCATGACGCCAATCCTTGGAGTACGTGGCTCAACTGAGCACCACGAGCATTAAGTATAGCGTACCACAGGGCAGATAGTGCGTATACCTATACCTGAGACCATTGTCTTCTTTATTCCAGGCGGTCACAGCCTGGCAAACATCCGGTACAATGGTCATTTGGTACATACTCTGAAAAATGACGAGGGATCTTTCCTCAATGGCAGACGAACCCATACTGCTGGATGAACCTACCCGGCGTAAGCTGGATCAACTGATGCTGGTTGCGGCGCGGGTGCGCGCAGGTGCCATGAAAGGTGAACGGCGCAGCAGCAAACGCGGTACGAGCATCGAATTTGCCGACTACCGCAATTACGCGCCAGGCGATGACCTCAGGCGGCTGGACTGGAACGTTTATGCGCGTCTTGAACGTCCCTACATCAAACTGCTGGAAGACGAAGAAGACCTGGCGGTGCATGTTATCCTCGATGCGTCTGCCAGCATGAACTGGCCAGCAGAAGGGGACGCCAGCCTGAACAAGCTTGTTTTCGCAAAGCGGTTGTTTGCAGGGCTGGCCTACATTTCATTAAGCAGCAATGACCGGCTGATGCTTTCGGCGGTGAATGACACCGGGAACGACGCCTTCGGGCCGGTGCGCGGGCGCGCGCAAAGTGTGGCCATGCTCCGTTATATTCATGCGTTGACTGCGCGGGGCATCAGCGATCTGAACCTGCTGCTGGCGGATTACGCGATGCGCGTGCGCAGGCCCGGCCTTTGTATTATCATCAGCGATATGTTTTCTCCGTCAGGCTATGTGGCAGGGCTGAATGCCCTGCTGGGCAAAGGGCACGAGGTTGTGATGCTGCACGTGCTCTCCCCGGACGAAGTTGTCCCACCGATGACGGGAGACCTGCGGTTGGTCGATATCGAAACCGGCGCGGCGCAGGAAGTGAGCCTTGACAGCACCATGCGCGAACTGTACACACGGCGCGTTCAGGCCTGGCGGGACGACATCCATGCGGAATGCGCCCGGCGCGGCGTGCATTACTTCCCTATCGTTACCGATACCCCCTGGGAAAAGGTCATTCTGTACGAAATGCGGCGCGTTGGACTTGTGAAGTAAATCAACTGGCCGAACATGCGGCGCTGTGGCTAAAATATCGCCCGTACCTGAGGGTGAAAAGCAACAGGTATCGAACGGCGTCTGTGCAAGCAGTGGCGCTGGTCGCGCTCCGGATCTACCCATTTCAGGAAGGTGCTTGGCAGCATGAAGACACTCACCATGAAGTTCGGCGGCACGTCTGTGGGAAGCGTGGACGCCATCACAAACGTTGTCAGTATTACCCGCGATGAACTGGCGCGCGGGCACCGGGTGATCCTGGTGGTCTCTGCCATGTCTGGCGTAACGGATACCCTGCTTTCGTCAGTGAAGATGGCACTTGATGGCGATAAGTGGGGTTACCTTTCGGTGGCAGAAAAACTGCGTGACCGGCATGAGGAAACCCTCAACCGGCTGCTGCAGCCCGGCGATGAACGCGAACAACTTCAGCTCAGTATCAATAAGCTGCTGAGCGAGTATGTTGATCTGTGCCAGGCGATCAGCATCCTGGGAGAAGCAACGCCGCGCATCTGGGATGCCATTACGGCCTTTGGGGAACGGATGAGCAGTCGCATTGTGGCAGCGACGCTGCGCCAGGCCGGGGTGCAGGGCAAGGCGTTTGACGCTGGCCAATTCATCGTTACCGATGACAATTATCAGAACGCCGGCCCCCTGTGGGCTGAAACCGAGGCCAACATCCGCGAACGCCTGCTGCCGCTGCTGGAACAGGGCATTGTGCCGGTTATTACCGGCTTCATTGGTGCCACCCGCAGCGGCGCAATCACGACGCTGGGACGCGGGGGCAGCGATTTCAGCGGCGCAGTTTTCGCCGCTTTCACCGACAGTGATGAACTCGTCATCTGGACCGATGTGGACGGCGTCATGACCACCGACCCGCGCATCGACCGGCGCGCACGCGTACTGCCCTATGTGTCTTATACCGAAGTTGGCGAACTGGCTTATTATGGCGCGAAGGTACTGCACCCCAAAACAGTCCAGCCGATCCTGAACGCGGGTATTCCGCTGCGTGTGCGCAACACGTTTAACCCGTCTTTCGAAGGTACCTTGATCGGTGAACAGTCACAGCCCAGTTCAACCGTAATCAAAGCCGTCACCAGTATCCGTAAGGTGGCCATGCTCACGGTTGGTGGGCGTGGGATGATTGGGGTTCCTGGCATCGCCGGGCGCACCTTCCTGGCGACGGCGCGTGCAGGCGCTAATGTGCTGATGATTTCGCAGTCGTCGTCAGAACAGAGCATCTGCTTTCTGGTTACGGATGACAAAGCAGACCTGGCGCGCGAGTCGTTAGCGCTTGAGCTGAATGCCGAAATCGCGCGGCGCGATGTAGACAGCGTCGCCATCCGCCATGATGTCGCCATTGTTACGGCCGTGGGTGCCGGGATGCGCGGCACACGTGGGGTGGCAGGGCGCATCTTCACGGCAGTGGGTGAAAGCGGTGTGAACGTGCTGGCCATCGCTCAGGGTTCGTCTGAATGCAGCATTTCGTTTGTGGTGGAAGAAAACGATCTCACCACGACGGTCATCGCGCTGCACGATCTGGCACTGGAAGCCGTAGCCGGTTAGCGTCAGACCCCTCTGGCCTGCCGGTAGGCAACCGCCACAGCCTGCAGGATTTCGCTAAGGCGCAACCGCCACATCCCCTCACGATCTTGCACAATCTCGATAGCGGTGCGCGTTACGTCGGCTGCAAGCTGTTTAGCGAGCGCCTCGCGGTTAATTTCCGGCAGGTACGGCAGTTTGATCTGAATCCGCCTGTCACGTGACAGCACCGCTGTAGCGCCTGCCTGCTGCGCCAGCAGTTTGATCTCGATCTGGTACAGCAGGCCATCCACTGCTGCAGGCAGCACCCCAAAGCGGTCGCGCAGTTCAGCGCGCATGGCGTCCAGTTCCTCCAACGTCGTCAGGTTAGCCACGCGCCGGTAAAGCTGAAGACGCAGCGCGATCTCCTGAATCCAATCGGTTGGCAGATAGGCCGGTACGGGAAGATCCAGAATAATGCTGCTGGTGGCAGCAACGGGGAGCGGTTCGGAAGGCGTTTTACCTTTTAACTCCTGTACGGCCTGGGTGAGCAGTTGGGTATAGAGATGCAGGCCGATTGCCGCCACATGCCCGGTCTGCCGGGTGCTGAGGATGTCGCCAGCGCCGCGAATTTCCAGGTCGCGCATGGCAATCTGATAGCCGGAACCCAACCCTGTGTTTTCCTCCAGGGTTTGCAGGCGTGCCCGCGCTTCTTCGCTTAACCGTGTTTCGTTTGGATAGAAGAAATAGGCATAGGCCTGTTGTGCGCTGCGCCCCACCCGCCCCCGCAGTTGGTAGAGCTGCGCCAGACCAAACAGATCGGCGCGATCCACAATCAGCGTGTTTGCGTTGGGAATATCGATGCCGCTCTCGATAATTGCAGTCGAAAGCAGCACATCGTATTCCGAGCGATCAAATGCAGACATGATGCTTTCAAGCTGACGTTCGCCCATCTGCCCATGCGCCGTGATGATGCGCGCCTCTGGAACGAGGTCTTCCAGCATCTCGCGGATGCGGTCAATAGTACGAATACGGTTATGCACAAAAAACACCTGCCCGCCGCGATCCATTTCTCGAAGGATGGCCTGGCGAACCAGCCCAGGTTCAGCAGCGCTGACATGTGTGAAGACCGGCAGCCGTTCTTCAGGCGGGGTCTGGATCATGCTGATATCACGAACACCGCCGAGACTCATAAACAACGTGCGCGGAATCGGGGTTGCAGTCAGCGTCAGCACATCGACCTGGGTGCGCAGCCGCTTAAAATGCTCTTTCTGTTTCACGCCGAAGCGCTGCTCCTCGTCAATAATCACCATACCCAGATTTTTGAACTGCACGTCGGTAGAGAGGATGCGATGGGTGCCGATAACGACATCCACTTCACCGTTCTTCACAAGCCCCAGCACGCGCTGCTGATCTTCTTTGGTGCGAAAGCGCGACATCTGCTCGACCGTAACAGGAAAAGCGCCTAGGCGGTTCGCAAACGTCTCGTAGTGCTGCTGCGCAAGGATGGTAGTGGGCACGAGCACGGCGACCTGACGGCCATTCAGCACCGCTTTGAACGCCGCGCGCAGGGCCACCTCCGTTTTGCCGTAACCCACATCGCCACAAATCAGCCGGTCCATGGGGTGCCCCAGTTCCAGGTCAGCCTTCACTTCGCGCACCGCACGCAGTTGATCTTCGGTTTCGACATAGGGAAACGAGGCTTCAAGCTCGTGCTGCCAGTGCGAGTCGTCAGCGTAGGGAGGCCGCTGGATGTCGGCGCGAACCGCATAGAGCGCCAGCAGTTCACGCGCTTCTTCTTCGACCGCCTTGCGCGCTTTGCTGCGAATACGTATCCAATCCTGCTGGCCGAGTTTGCTGAGCGCGGGCGGTTTGTCGTCCACGCCAATGTAACGTGACAGCCGATCTGCCTGGTGGATGGGCACAAAAACGACATCCGTCCCTTCATAGGCCACCACCAGGTATTCGCGGTCGATCCCTTCGATGGTGCGATGACGCATCCCCTGAAACTGCCCGATGCCATAATCGACATGCACGACATAATCGCCCTCGCGCCAGTCGGCATAATCGGACTCTGGCAGGCGCACCGCTCGGCGCATCTTGCGTCGGCGGGGTTCAGGCCGGCTCCAGCCGAACAATTCCGCGTCGGTAATGACATTGAGGTTCGCCTCCGAGTTCAGCGACCATCCTTCGTGCAGGGTGCCGTTGATGAAGAGCAGCGCACCCTCGGTGGGGGGGGCGGTCACGTTGTTGGAGATCGGGAAGTACTCAGAGGCGTCCTGCTGGTACCAGATTTCGATCAGGCGGGCGGCCTGCTCTGTGACAACGACGGTACGCGCACCCTCTCTGCGAAGCGCCCTGATGGCCGTAAGCGCCGTTTTGAGCTGTCCGCCATAACGCGCGCCGGGGGCGAAGGTGCGCGGCGGCGGTTGTGCCCCTGCATCCCCCGCGCTGCCAAGATCCAGTACGGTTCGACCTTCGAGTGACTGCGCCAGTTCGGCCCAGGTCAGATAGGGGCTGGGGTGTTCAGGTGCGATGCGCCCCGCCTTCACCTGATCTTCACGGTAACGTTCGGCGTGGTCTGCCACTTCGCCCACAACATCGCGCAGTTCGTCGCGGTCTTCGATGACGATCAGCGCATCCTGCGGCACATAGTCCAGCAGGCTCACCGGGTTGGGGTAGGCATAGGGCAGATAGTGTTCCAGCAGCGGGAAGGGTGTCCCCTGTTTAAACGCTTCGATGTCTTTGTAAATGTCTGATTCCGGGGGGATATCGTTAAACCAGGGAAGCGCGGCCAGGGGTGCGGTGTGTTCCGGCAGCACTTCACGCGCGACGGTAAGCACAGCGCGTTCAACAGCGCCTTCAGAGCGCTGTGTAGCCGGATCAAAGGTGCGGATGCGGTCGATTTCATCGTCGAAGAACTCAATGCGAATGGGACGCGCCGCCGCCATCGGGAAGATATCCAGAACACCGCCGCGCCTGCTGAACGTACCCGGTTCAACGACAATGGAAGCGCTCTCGTACCCCATGCCAAGCCAGCGGGCAAGCAACTGCTGTACGATATGGCGCTGGCCCGGTTCCAGGATCTGTGTTGCGCGGCGAAACTGGTTCACGGGCAGCGTGCGCTGCATCAGTGCCCGTGCGGACGCCAGAACCACGGGGACAGCCTTAGGCGCGGCCTCATCATTCAGGAGCACGGCCAGCGCCTCAATCCGTGCGCGAATCGTGGCTTCGCTCCACAGGGCACGCTCATAAAATTGCGGCGCTGGCTCTGCAAAGCGGTAGATCGCAGCCTGGTCGCTGCTGAGCCACACCGGGAGCTGCTCGGTAACGTTGTGCAACCGTTTAACGCGCGCCGTGACCACGACGAGCGGCCCATGCCATTCGCTCGCCAGGGCAGCCAGTACGAACGGGCGTGCCGCTCTTACCACATTAAGCTGTGTGCTTCCCTGCTGAAGCCGCGCAGCAAGGTCACGATAAACACGGTTTTCGCGCAGGAGCGCTGTTAGGCCTGTAAGCTGCATAAGTATTGACCTGGAGAAACACCTGAGGAACGCATCGACACCATTATAGTACACCGCAGCCGTATGAGTAGAGGTCGCAGCCTGGCTAAATGCTGGCACAGCCAGACCCCACCTGGAAGACTTTGGCCACAAACTGCAAAAGTGACACTTGGTGTTTGTTGGACTTGAGTATAATTGTGGTATGTGGCAAGGTGAAGCGTGTATGTGACAAGGTGGAAAGCTGTGACGACACAAAAGAAGTTACTCGCGTACCATATTAATCGTCTGCAGGACAAGAGTCCAGAGATCCGGCTGAAGGCCATCAAGGAACTTGAACTGCTGGGCGATCCAGAGGCACTGGAGCCCCTCAAAGCGCTGTATAACACGGATAGCGATGTCGAGGTGCGCAAAGCCGCACAGGATGCGGGCCGCACCATCTATCTGCGACAATCCTCGCAGAATAACTCCTGAGCACGCTGGCAGTATCGCAGCAACCATCACCACCGGGTGAGTGAATGAGGACGTTCCAGGGAAATGCCTTTCCCTGCCCTGGCGCATAACTCCTGGGGTGTTCCTGCACAACAGGAAAGGCTTTTTGTCTGGAAAGCCCAACTGGAAAAGCCTAATGCAGGAACATGGTAAACGCATTGAATGATCGGTTGGTTTTGTGCTTCAGCAGACACGGCGACATGCAACGTTTTCAGGCTGATTCTGCACGAAGACGAAAAGCCTAAGAGGAAAAGTGCCGCATTCAGCGGCATTTTTTGATGCCTGCACACCTGTCATCCGCTTCAAAGCTCACTTTAATTAGACACACAGCCTCAGGTGCAATTATTTTTGTAATTACACGGTGAAATTGCAAAGGAGAAGCACGTATGTTAAGTTGGGCACTGCTATTCTTCATCATTGCCATAGTCGCGGCAGTTCTGGGGTTCGGTGGGGTGGCAGGAACGGCTTCCAGCAGCGCTCAGCTCCTGTTCTTCCTCTTTCTGGTGCTGTTTCTGGTGTCGCTGGTCTTCGGACGACGCGTCCTGTAACCATCAGGCAGATCATGAAAAATCCCCTCTTGCGAGGGGATTTTCGTTGCTGGCAGGCACTTTCGGCCCTACCCCTGAAGCAGCGACTGCGCCCCATCAATCCAGATTTCGGTGCCGCTGATGTGACTTGACGCATCAGACGCCAGAAACCACACAAGATCCCCAACCTGTTCCGCTTTTCCCGGCTTGCCATCTGTGAGCGGTATCTTCCCCTGCGGGAATTCTACAGGTTCCTTGATTGCGTCAAGGTTGCGGTGTGAAGTGTTTTCATCAATCTCGGATTCTATGGCCCCAGGGCAGATCACGTTGACACGAATGCGGTGCCTGGCCAGCTCAAGCGCCATCATTTTTGTGAAGGCCACCTGACCGGCCTTTGATGTGGCATAGGCAGACGCTCCGGTATTGCTGAACATCCTCGTACCGTTGACCGATGACGTAATAATGATTGATCCGCCGCGCGCTTTGAGGTGGGGAACCGCATACTTCACCGTGAGAAACGTACCGGTCAGGTTGACCGAAATCGTCTTCTCCCAGTCTTCCGGGGTCAATTCCTCGATCGATGTCCAGACGCCGTTGATTCCGGCGTTAGCGAACACAACGTCCAAACGCCCCCAGCGTTCAATGAGCTGCCGCACTGCGCGCTGCATCGCATCAGGCTGTGAGACATCGGCGACGACCACCAGCGCGTCGCCGCCACTGCCCATAATCTCGTCAGCAGTCGCGCGCAGTTCATCTTCGGTGCGCCCCAGCGCGGCAATCTTCACCCCATCACGCGCCAAACGGAGCGCAGCCGCCTTGCCCAACCCTGACCCTGCGCCTGTCACAAGTGCAACCTGTCCCTGTAGAGGCATTGCTCTGCTCCCTCATCATTTGATGTTCCAACCAATACGCACTGTCGATGTGACTATTGAAAATCGCACCGGCAAATCTGAGGTGAGGACAGGTTGAGTATTTATTTCATGTTTTATGACAGCTCACTCAGACTTAAAGCGTTTGGGGATCTGCTGCGCGAACACCAGGGCGCAGGCGGCCAACAGCACGAGCAGTACGCCTGCAAAGATAGCGGCGTCGATGTCTCGCTCCAGAATAGTATAGACCAGTAGAGGCATCGTCTGGGTGCGCCCCTGCAAGCTGCCCGCGAAGAGAATCGTCGCGCCGAACTCTCCCAGCGCGCGCGCCCAGCTCAGCACCAATCCGGCGGTCAGCGCAGGCAGTGACAGCGGCAGGGTTACATAACGGAAAACGTGCCACTCACTGGCTCCATCAACCCTGGCCGCTTCTTCGAGATCCCGCGGCACCGCCTGGAATCCGAGAACGGCGGCACGAATGTAAAACGGCGCAGAGACAAAGAACTGGGCCAGGATCACGGCATTGATCGTAAATGGCAGAGACAACCCAAACAGCA
The DNA here is from genome assembly GCA_964592955.1 of uncultured Anaerolineaceae bacterium. Taxonomy (GTDB): domain Bacteria; phylum Chloroflexota; class Anaerolineae; order Aggregatilineales; family Phototrophicaceae; genus CAZQIJ01. The sequence goes on along the minus strand of CAZQIJ010000024.1, from coordinate 3,508 downwards.
TCAGCGCCGGGCCAAACACGCCGCGCCTGCCAAAGGTCACCAGCAGCGCCAGCCCAGCGACTGCGGGCGGGAGCACAATGGGCAGTTCCACGGCCAGGTTAACCCAGGGACGCGCCCTGAAGTTCCACCGCGCGAGGATATAAGCCAGAGGTGTGCCAAAGACCACCGTCAGCGCTGCGGTGGTAAAGGTCGTTTGTATGCTGATGATGATGGCACTCTGTACTGCCGCATCCGCCACCAGCCCCACATTTGGCACACCTCTAAGCAGCAGGAACAGCAGCGGCAGTACGAGGAACAGCAGCATGATGCTGCCGAGCACAGCCAGCGCTGCCCGCCAGCGCACATCGCCCGGCACTACTGGGCAGCGCCTGGGGCATCACGCAGGCTGATGCTGGCAACACCACGCACGTAGCGCCCGTCGCGAACATCGGAAGGCACTACCAGCCGAACAGGGCCCAGTGCGTCATCAATTGCCGTGCCGTCCTGCTCGTATGCCAGCAGCACAGGCTGCGCTGCGTAGACAGGGTCAATTTCGCCCCAACTGATCACGGCCTGGTAACCGTCACGGCCAGTCACGACCACGAACATACTGAGCGCGTCGTTGCGGATGTCGGCATTCAGGTTGGGCTGTGCGGCATTCAGCACATCCCACAAAAGAACGCCGGTAAAGGTCGCGGTTGCGACTTCCTCACCAGCCTGGTAAGTGACTTCGCGCGTCTGCGCAGAAAACGCACGCAGATCCGCAGCGGTAAGGCTCAGGGGATTCAGCACCTGCCCTTCTACCGCCAGTAATCCCGGCACTGGAAGGGTAACGGTATCTGGCAGGCGCGGAATGCGTGCAGAAATGAACCCCCAGCGTACCAGCGTCTCCTGGCCAGCCTCCGAGAGCACCTGATCGATGAACGCCTGTGCCAATTCGGGATTTGCGCTCGCCTGCAGGGGGGCGATGGGATAGGCAGCAATGGTGTTCAGCACATCCGGAATGGGGAGCATCTGGACATACGGCGCGATGTCGGGCGTTACATCAGAACGATAGACCACACCGGCATCGGCCTCACCAAGCGCAACCTTAGCGGCAACCTGGCGCACGTTGTCTTCTTCGGAAACGATGTTTGCGAGAACCGCCTGGCGGTAAGGCTCGCCATAATCCGGGCTGGCGGCCAGTCGTTCCAGCAGCGTGTCGGTATAGTCCCGCACCGGCACACCCGGCGCAGCAACCACCAATTGCACACCTGCAGCGGCAAGGTCACGCAGGCTGGCAATCCCGGCGGGATTATCGGCTGGGACAATGACAATCAGCCGGTTTTTGACAAAGGTGCGTGGTGGTGCGCCCAGCAGTCCCGCATCGCGAACAACATGCATCTGTGTGGCGTTCGCGCTGGCGAATACGTCAGCGGGTGCCCCTTCGACGAGCTGTGCCGCCAGCATGGATGACCCGCCGAAATTAAACACGAGGTCAACCCCCGGATGATCCGCCTCGTAAACAGCGCCGATTTCGGTAAAGGCTTCTGCAAGCGAAGCCGCTGCGAAAATGGTGAGCGACGCCTGTGCGTGGGCGGTTTGTGGCATCTGGCCATAGATCGCCATTAGCAGCACAACCAGGGATATACGACGAAACAGAGATGTCATCCGGGGTAACATGACACGGACTCCTGTGTACTTAACCGCTGCAATGGTCAATCCATTGCAGAACTGCATCCAACTGCGCGATATGCAGATCGAGCGCCAGCAGGCCCACCCCCTCAACGGCTGTGCGTTCGCCCAACAATGCCAGCCGGTACTCACTGCATACAGCTTTCTGGCGACGGATGATCTGGCCTGTCGGATGGCCGAGCAGCCGTGCAACGTAGATCCGGCTGAGAAATTCGACACGCACGCGGCGAATGCTGGCAGAGGGCAGCGGCGTTTCGAGCCATTGTAACAGCCGCGCATAGCCCGCAGTGGTAAGATGGTATTCGGTGCGAACCGGCGCACTGACAACCTCTACAGGACGCCCCTCGATGAGACCCTGGTTTTCGAGGCGCTTCAGCACGGCATAGAGCTGGCTGGTGCTCAGCGTCCAGACATCGGCAAGGGCCGCACGCGTGCGAAAGCGTTCCATCAACTGGTATCCATGCTGAGGCTGGGCAGCCAGCAGTCCCAGGAGTGTTTCGTCAGGTGTTGGTGGGGTCATGGTTATCCCATCCTATTCCATTATGGAATAGGTGCCAGTGCAGGAAATATACACCGGTTTGCCCACGCCTGCAAGCGATGACACAGCAGCATCGGCACCATTTGGCGGCGCGTATGCCGATTGACTTGGATTAAGATTAAGTCTCACATCTTGCGCGTGCGTTACGGTGTGCTTGCGCAAAGCTTACGCGCCTCGCATGGGGCCGGGTTCACATGGTCCCGGCGCTCAGCTCCACACGATCCCCTGGGGCAGCATCCACACGCTGGGCCGCACTACCCTGGTTCACGCTGATCTCCAGATAATTCGTGCTGCCCACCAGCGCCAGCAGGCCACCGCGCTCCGCTTCACTGTATGTGTGACGAATACCCGTAATCGTCTGGTCGTTTATGGTGATCTGCGCGTTCTCAGCGCTGATCGGCACGGTGCCAGAGATGCCGCCAAAGGCCGGGGTCAGGGTCAGCCGTTCGGCTGCCGACCAGCGGAGGCTGCCAATGCTGGTGACGAGGTTGCCAAACCGGTCAACATGGACGACTTCACCCAGTACCGCCGTGCCATCCACGATCAGTTGGGGCATCGGCAGCCGGAAGAGCTGGTCAACCGGTTCGCCAAGTGTCTCCAGGGCATGGCCCAGCGCCAGCCTGGCCGCCGCTGGCGCGAACACATCGCGCCCGTGAAATGTTCGGCTGATGACGGTACGCTGTGTTTCTGGCACCGCGATTTCTACAGCACGCGCTTCTGGAAGCTGTGAGAGGGCATAGCTTACGACACCGTTATCCGGTGCGACAAAGGCATACTCACCTGCCATAATGGCAACAGGGCGGCGGCGACTGCCCACGCCTGGATCAACCACGACCAGAAACACGGTACCGGCAGGAAAATACTGGAAGGCGTTCATGAGCGCGAACGCTGCCTGCCGCACGTTCTGCGGCTCTATGCCATGTGTGAGATCGATAAATTGTGCCTGCGGATGAATGCCAAGCATGACGGCTTTCATCACGCCGGAATAAATATCCGTTGTCCCGAAATCTGTAACCAGTGCGATGGTCATCGTCTACCCTGCCTGTTAACGCGATTTTGCCTATACTAACGCTCTGCAGGCGTGTTGACAACCAGCAGGGCATTCGTTATACTCTCACTATGAGAATGTGAGGGTTCTATGATTCTGTATCATTGTCTTAACCTGAACCGCCCCCCGGTGTTGGCCTGCTGACCGTCACGTTCGTATTGTTCCTGCACACATGCCCGCGCCGGATCTTCCGGGGCGGGTTTTTATTTTCGGAAGGAGACGAGGCTCATGTTAGCAGTCATCGATTATGGTGCTGGCAACCTTAGAAG
>CAZQIJ010000023.1:0-22347 GCA_964592955.1 uncultured Anaerolineaceae bacterium | reverse complement strand
CCCCTTGAACTGATGCGCAAGGCCGCAGCAGGCGTTGACGATCTGGCATGAGGCTTCTGCCGCACCCCTATCATGATATTAGCGATATTGAAAATACGCACCTACCCGAACGGATAGGCGAGGATAGTAGTGTTGGGGTTCGCCAGTGCTCAGACGCTCGGCTTCTGCCTGCCATTGCACAGCGCAAACGGTGGCAACAGCATTATGTATGTAAATGCGTCTTTTAATACGTAATCCGCAAGGTTCACGCCATGACCTCTGCCTGACAGTGTCTCAACTGTCATCACCCAGAACGGCTTGCAGACATCGTCCCGTTGGGTGATCCGCCAGACGATCGCTACCGGCCTGCACTGGTCAGCGCGTAAGACGCGGCCAGGCTTTAAGCAGGTGTGCGTCAGCGTGGGGGCATCGCCCTACCCGCTGATGATGAATACAGCAGGGGTCCCCAGGGGAACGTTACTGGCCTCCATTGAAACTGTGTATTCTCCGGGCGTAAAATCAAAGTCCAGTGGGGTGACGAAGTACCAGATGCAGGCATTGTTAACAGCATTCTCGAACGTGAATGCATCGGAATAGACGACGGCCTCGCCACGCCGCCAATTGAACGTGACCGTGATCCCTGGCGGAAAATTGTTGGCAACACCGACAGCGTATATTTCCGGGGTCGATGCGGTAAACTGCGTCTCCGCGGCCAATGCACAGTCATCACTCCCGACGGCGGCTGCCGTAACCATATTCGTTACATTAGGCGCGTTGGGATCCAGTGCTGGCGCGGGTGTGGCGGATGGCAAAAGGAGGTTCGGCTCCGTCGTGGGTTGAATCACAGTAATGCCAGGTTGTGCTGGCGTGGGCGCACCGCTGGCCACCGATGCAGCCTGCCCAGCGATGGTGTCTGGGGTAATCTGCGCAAGCTGGCCAGGTTCAAGCGGCATCCCAAGATACTGCAGCGTCGCCAGCAGGTTAACCTGGCGTCCCTGCGCCCTGGCGCTGGTCGTGCCGATGTATTCCAGGGTCCGCACGTTCAGATCAGCCTCAAAGGTTGCCGTCTGACGAAGCCATGCCATCTGCGTGCCCAGGGTCGCGTTCTGCATCGAGAGCGTTCCTTCTGCAGGGCTTGCTACCCCGCAGGCCGTCAGTACCAACCCCAGCAACACACCCATGATCCGCTGTCGCATCGTGCCATACCTTACCTTCATCGTTTCTGTTCTGAGTGCGAGTGTAGCAGAGACTGGCTGGCTGGCAAGACAAACAAAACAGCCCGAATGGGGTTCGGGCTGTGATGCTGCGCTTGCAGTGCAGGATTTGGATGGAGGTGGCGAGGTCTGCCCCCCGCGTCCACAGAATTCGAATTTACGCTTCTACAAGTTTAGTCACCTGTTGAGTTTTACTGTGAACGACCCCAGGTTACCCGGTATATTCACAGCTAGCCGATATCTCTTTGGCCTGCCTTATCGGCATCAGCATGACCGCACTCTACCAGGTTATGACATGCGTCGAGCTGGATCAGGTAGAGTTGACCAGGACGCACGGCTAATCTCTGTGGACTAGCTACTTACTCCAGGCTGTTTAGGCAGCGAGGGCGTAAGCAGGTGTGTTTTGGTTCGCACTTACGTGCTTGCCGGTTTTAACGTGGCCCGACTCCACGACTTGCAACGCAAACCCAGCCTTCAGTGTCGAAACTAGTTCACCCCCAGATGGCATACAGTGACCACACACGAACGTGCAGTGATGTTAACCGACGGGTTCAGGCGACTCAATGCCCGCAGGTGCGAACATCGTTTGCCTATGCAGGTTGTATTGCTACAGCCGTTGGCCGTCTCAGCACGCCCGTTTGGTGGCAACAAGAAATAATTATAACCGAATGGGCATGCGGTTGCAAGCCCTCTTTAACATTCCACCAAAACCGATTACCATAGAGAGACTTTTCACACCAGCCGCAGGCAGGTTAGAGCGAATCTCGTGCATTCCGGTTAGACTAACCGTTATGCAGCAGTTGACGTTTTGGAAGGAATAATGATGAATACCAATCGAAACCACGCTGAAGTGGTGATCATCGGAGCTGGCATGTCTGGCTTGATGGCAGCGCGCACGCTTCACGAAAGCGGTATCAGTGTGCTGCTGCTGGATAAAGCGGACCGTGTGGGCGGGCGCATGGGAACGCGCCGCATCGGCAACGGTCTCGCAGATCATGGGGCACAATTCTTCACAGCCAAAGACCCGGCTTTTGAACAGATGCTGGCAGCGTGGATGGCAGATGACCTGGTCTTCCTTTGGTCACGCGGGTGGAGCAGCGGCAGCCTTCAGAAACCGGGGGACCAGGGATACCCGCGTTATGCAGTGTATGGGGGCATGAGTGCGCTCCCCAAACGCCTCGCCCTGCCTTTTGAGCGCAGCATTCGTCTGGATAATCAGGTAGACTGGGTTAAACATGAAGTCGGGACCTGGAGTATCCACGAAATGGCAGGGAACGTCTATACTGGAAGGTATCTGCTGATGACCGCGCCTGTGCCACAGTCGCTTGCACTGCTGGATGCTGGCGGCGTGCTGCTGGATCACGATGACCGCGACGCGCTCGATAGCATCGAATATGCGCCCTGCCTCACCGGCTTGTATGAGGTGGACGGCGCAGTGCAGCTTCCTGCGCCGGGTGCGGTGCAGCGCCGCGATTCGCCCATCAGTTGGATCGCCAACAACCAGCAGAAGGGGATTTCTGAAACAACAGTCATCACCGTTCAGGCAGACGGACAGTACAGTTTACAGCTTTGGGATGAGCCGGACGAGCGCATCCTGAACGCGCTGCGCACCGATCTCAAAGTGTATCTGCCAGCCGGTACCCAGATCAAAGAAGAACAGCTCAAACGCTGGCGCTACTCGGCCCCTACCAGTGTTTACCCAGGGCGCTATATGCGGGCAGAAAATCACGAGACGCTGTACTTCGCCGGAGACGCCTTTGGGGGTCCGCGCGTAGAGGGGGCGGTGCTCTCTGGCCTGGCTGTAGGGGAAATCATAAAAACTGCGATTCAAGGCAGATAACCCGGCACAGACGAACCGGACCTGGCGAAAGCCGCCGGATTAAGCCAGTCTGCCCTGTGAAATAAGATCAAGCACTATCGATTCGTGTGATTTGTCTGACAACATACTGATACTGACTTTGGAGACTCTCACGAAATGCCTGAGCAAATTGGCAGACGTTACGCTGTAATTGACGTCATTGGTCATGGTGGTATGGGTACGGTTTACCGTGTCCGTGACCGCCTGACCGGAAAACTGGTTGCACTCAAACGGGTGTCAACCCCAACAACTGAAGCGGGCTTCACGTCAAGCCAGAATGTGGCAGATTTCCGGCTGTTGCTGGCACGCGAATTCAAGACGATGGCATCCTTGCGGCATCCGAACATCATCCAGGTGCTGGATTATGGCTTCGACGACAATGCCGAGCCGTATTACACCATGGAACTGCTGGAAAATGCCGCCACCCTGCTTGAAGCGGCTGCCCACCAACCCCTGATCCATAAGGCTGAACTGCTTCTCCAGACGCTGCAGGCCCTGCTGTACCTGCACCGGCGTGGCATTCTTCACCGCGATATCAAACCGGCCAACGTGCTTGTGAGCAGTGGGGGCGTGAAGCTGCTGGATTTTGGCCTCTCGATGATGCGTTCACACGGTCAGCAGGCGCACACCAGTACGACTTCAGGGACGCTGGCCTACATGGCACCTGAAGTGCTTGTGGGGCACCCGGCCTCAGAGGAAGCCGATCTGTATGCGGTGGGGGTCATGGCTTTCGAAATCCTTGCGGAACGCCATCCGTTTGACCTGGAGGACGTAACCAGCCTGGTTAACCAGGTGATCTATAAGACACCGGATATTTCCAGCCTGAACACCAATCCGGCGCTCGAATTGTTCGTTTCGCGGTTGCTGCAGAAATCGCCAGAGATGCGCTTTGCCAGCGCTTCTGAAGCTATCATCGCGCTGAACGATGCGCTGGACGACCAGCTTAATGCCGAAACTGAGGCCGCGCGCGACAGCATGCTCATTGCGGCGCGGTTTGTGGGGCGCGACGCTGAACTCGAACGGCTTCACAGCGCGCTGCGAGAGGCCAGGCACGGGCGGGGCAGCGCGTGGCTGGTGGGCGGTGAAAGCGGTGTGGGCAAGTCGCGGCTCATTGACGAAATACGCACACGTGCGCTGGTAAGAGGGGCGCTGGTCATGAGCGGTCAGGGGAGCGGCATCGCCGGTACCCTCTTTGACCTGTGGCACGGTGTTTATGGGTGGCTGTCGTTCCTGAATGATCTTCCTGAGGAAACCCTGCTGCTGCTGAAATCCCAGATGCCGGGTATCCCAACCCTCGAAGACATCCAACTGCCCCCGGATTACCAGGCAGATCTTCCCACAGTTCAGGAGAACCTGCTTAAGCTGCTGGTGGACACCTCGCAGCAGCAGAGCCAACCGATTGTGCTGATCCTGGAAGACCTGCAGTGGGCAGGCAGCGAAAGCATCGCCCTGCTGACGCAGATCATCCCGCGTTTGGCCCACCTGCGGATGCTGATCATCGCCAGCTATCGGGATGAAGAGCGGCCAGATATTCCCGCACTTCTGCCAGGTGCGACCACGCTTAAGCTTAATCGGCTGACCGAAGACGAAACTGCCGAACTCAGCCGCGCCATGCTGGGCAATTCCGGCAGCAAACCGCACGTTGTCGATCTCATCCAGCGCGAAACAGAGGGGAATGTCTTCTTCATTATTGAGGTCATCCGCGCATTGGCAGACGGTGTCGGCCAGCTTGACCAGATCGGACAAAGCACGCTGCCAGAAGCCGTATTTGCCGGGGGTGTGCAGCGTATCGTCCAGAACCGTTTGAAACTGGTTCCAGCCTATGCCCACCACCTGCTTCAGATTGCGGCGCTGGCAGGCCGCCAGCTTGACCTCACCGTGCTGCGCGAACTTGAACCAGAGATTGACCTCGAACGGTGGCTGACAGACTGCACCAATGCCGCCGTGCTGGAGCTTAACGACGGGAACTGGCGCTTTACCCACGACAAACTGCGCGAAGGGCTGCTGATGCAGATTGATGACGGCCACAGGCGCGAGCTTCATGGCGCTATCGCTGCGTCTCTGGAATCCGTGTACAGCATCAACCGCCAGCGTCTCGCCTCCCAGGCGTCCCCGCTCGCCTACCATTGGGGGCGCGCCGGAAATGAGGAGCGAGAAGCGCGCTATGCCCGGCTGGCCGGAGACCAGGCGCTGCGTGCGGGGGCCTTCCGCGAGGCAGTCCAGTTCCTGGCGCGCGCATTAGTCCTCATCCGTTACTTGCCGGACACTGACGAAGTAACCCTCATGCACGCGCTGGCGGCAGCGCATTTGGGTGTGGGAGGCTACCAGCAGGCCCGCACCCTGTACCAGCGTGCTGCTGAAACCGGTACACCGGCACAACGCGCCTGGTCGCTGCTGTATCTTGGCGACGTGGCCTATGCCCAGGACGCCTTCCAGGAAAGCTGCGATTTTTACCAGCAGAGTGTGGATGCGCTGGGGGCCTTGGGGGATAACGTGGGTGTGGCACGCGCCACCAACGGATTGGGCAATGTCGCCTATGAACTGGGGGACAGCGCGGCGGCTCACCGGTACTATCAGGAGAGTGTGGAGATGAATCCCGATGTCGGCGGAAGCCGCGCCGGGGCGCGCCGCAATACCGTCACGATGCGCCCACAGCGCGCGCGCGATACTCAGGAACGGCTTACACTGATCGACATCGTGAATAAGGCGCTGGCAAAAGGTGACCTGCACACAGCGGCAGACATGCTGCTGCGGCTGGCGCAAACCGCAGTGATACGCCGGGAATTCGATCAGGCGGAGGACGATTACCGTCGCAGTGCCGGGCTGGCGCAGGATGCAGATGAATTCGCCCTGATGACACAGGCACTCATTGGGCTGGCCAGCCTGCTGCTGACCCAGGGACGCCAGCGCGAAGTCATCGCGCCGCTGCGCGATGCACTGGAGGTCGCTGTCGATGACGCCCAGCGCCTGGCGGTCCTGGTACAATGTGCGCGCCTGGTGGCCGAGCGCGACGCGCCCAATGAAGCGCTGTCGCTGCTGGCATTCGTCCTCCACCATCCATCGTGCAGTGAAGTCCTGGAAGATGATGCTGAACGTCTCGCGTTCGAACTCCAGTCTGCACTGGCTGGTGAGGCTGTTGAACCGCTGTGGGAACGGGGAAAGTCGTGGCAGCTTGAAACTGTACTGCACGACATCAGAGCGGCATTGACCTGAAATCGCCGCCTGTCGCATTGAAGGGCGCAGTTGAATCGTAACACTCATTTGAATACTGCGCCCTGTTTCACGTAGAATGAATAGCATTAGCCCTTAAAGCACGCTGGAAAAAACTTATGTCAGATATTGAGAAGCGCTTTAAAGAGCAGCAAATCGTGATCCGTGCTGCACAATCGGTCAATTACTTGGGTGAGGTGCTTGAGGCGTTAACCGACCTTGCGGCGTTGATGATAGAGGCAGGAAAGACCAGCGAGGCAGCGGTCGTCATCATCTTCATCAGAAACCATCCAGACGTACCCGCCGAAACCTTTGACCGCGCAGACGACCTCTACATCGATCTCGAGGCGCGGCTTTGCCCGCGTGTGATGGAAGACGCGCGCCTGTCTGCCGTGTATAAGACACTAGACAGCATTATCACCACTGCCTTTGCCGCGTTTGAACCCTGAGGAGTCCTCATGAAACCCCTGAACCTTGACCCTTACGCTCCCTGGAGACAGCGCTACCGCCAGCCTATCGTATTGGCTGCCGCGCTGGCCAGGCGCAATGCCCAGCGCGGGCTGGCCTTTACGAATATCAGCGGGATCTTCCAGCTTCATGCGTGGGATACCAGGGACAACACACTGGCGCAGCGCACGTTCAAGCCGGCCGGTGTGCTGTTCGGCGGGATCTCCCCGGATGGCCGCTGGATTTACTACCTGAATGATGAAGGCGGTAACGAAATCGGGCACCTTGTGCGCATACCCTTTGAGGGGGGCGATCCTGAAGACCTCACCCCGGATCTTCCGCCCTATGCCTCCTGGGCAGTTACCGAAAGCCTCTCTGGGGGCTTCATTGGCCTTACCGCTGCGAATGCCGACGGTTTCAGCATGTTTGTGCTGCCGAAAGATAGCAGTGCAACGCTGGGTACCCCTCAGCTCATTTACCGAAGTACGCGCTTTTCGGCAGGGCCGCTGCTGTCGTTCGACGGTGATTATGCCGTCATCGAAACCAGCGAGCGCGATCAGTATAACAACACCTGTTTGATGGCCTTTCGCATCGCGTCTGCCGATGCTCAACAGACAGTGCTGGTGCTGCAAGACGAAGATGCATCCCTGCACCCGGTCGCGTTCGCACCACTGCCAGGGGATACGCGCCTCCTGGCAAGCACCAACGCCTCTGGCTTCGACCGGCCTGTAATCTGGGACACCCGAACAGGAGACCGTACAGACATCGCGCTGATCGGTATGGAAGGGAGCTGCTTTCCCTGGGATTGGTCGCCATCGGGCCAGAAAATCCTCGTCAATCAGGTCGTCCAGGCAGCGTACCAGCTTCACGTGTATGACCTGGAAACCAGCACACTTACCCGTCTCAATCATCCCCCCGGCACCTACAGCAGCGGCTACTTTGCCAGCGAAGACGAAATTTATGTGACACAGCAGGATGCGCTCAACCCGCACCGGAGTGTGGCGCTGGATGCGGTGACCGGGGAATTTCGTCGTGTCGTCCTACAGCCCAAAACCAACGCCGCCGCTGCGCGCTCTAGTCGTCCCTGCCGCTCTGTCACGTTTACGTCCAGCGGTGGCCAGCCGATTCAGGCATGGCTGGCGACTCCGGAAGGAGAGGGACCGTTCCCCACCATTCTGCATACGCATGGTGGCCCCACCGCGGTTCAAACCGATATCTACTTCCCGGATGCACAGGCCTGGTTAGATCACGGCTTCGCCTGGATGTCGGTCAACTATCGTGGATCGATTTCGTTCGGGCGGCAGTTTGAACAGGCCATCTGGGGGCACCTGGGCGAGCTGGAAGTTGACGATATGGTTGCTGCGCGCGATTATCTGGTACGCAATGGCATCGCGCTTCAGGACGCTGTAATACTCACAGGCGCATCCTACGGCGGGTATCTCACCTTACAGGCCCTGGGCAAACATCCTGCCTTGTGGGCAGGCGGCATGGCAGAAGTCGCCATTGCAGACTGGGCGCTGATGTATGAGGACATGGCAGAAACGCTGCGCGGCTATCTGCGCTCGCTGTTTGGCGGTACGCCAGACGAACTCCAGCAGCAGATAGCCGCAAGTTCCCCTATCACCTATGTCCAGGCGCTCGCTGCGCCGGTACTCATCATCCAGGGGAAGAATGACACACGCTGCCCATCGCGGCAGATGGAAACCTATGTTCAGCGGGCGCAGGCAGCAGGAAAATCGGTTGAAATTCACTGGTTTGAGGCAGGTCATGGCGCGTTTGCGGTAGAGCAGAACATCGAACACCAGGAAATCATGCTGCGTTGGGTATATCGAATACTGGGGTGAAGTGAACATGGTTGTAGGTGTAGATGGCTGTCGCGGCGGATGGTTCGCGGTGGCACTGGTTAATCAACACTGGCGGTTCGATGTCTTCCCGAATGTGGGTGCGCTGTGGGCATCGTATCGTGACACTGATGTCATCCTCATTGATATTCCTATTGGACTGGCCGAAGATACGCAGCGCCTGGCGGATACAGAAGCACAGCGCCTGCTGCATGAACGGCGCAGCACGGTCTTTGCCGTGCCGGTGAGGGCGGCAGTCTACGCTTCCGCTTTTGCCGAGGCCAACTCCATCAATCGCAGCATCACGGGGCGTGGCATCTCCAAACAGGTGTGGAATATCACCCCAAAGATCCGCGAGGTGGACGCCCTGCTGCGTACCGACATCCACGCGCGCCAGAAGTTCCGGGAAGGGCACCCGGAAGTCGCATTCTGGGGGCTTACCGGACATCACATGCGCCATCCCAAACGCGGCAATGCGGGTTACAACGAGCGTATGGCCGTGCTGGAACATTTTGTTGCAGACGCCAAAACCCTGGTCAGTGATGCGCTGAAGCAGTTTCCACGCCTCACCGTCTCGCGCGACGATATTGTTGATGCGCTGGTGCTGGCAGTGACGGCACAACTGGGTCACTTTCACGCCATCCCTGAAAGGCCAGAAATCGACGCGCGCGGCCTGCCCATGCAGATCACCTATGCTCAGGGAAATCGCATACTGCGTCTGCATCATGCGCAGATCACGATACCGCCAGATTCTGTAGACGCGGCACGCGAATTCTACGTCGGCGTGCTGGGGCTGCGCGAAATCCCGAAACCGCAGTCGCTGCTTGCGCGCGGGGGCTTCTGGATGCAGCTCGGCGATGTCGAGATTCATGTGGGTGTTGAGGAGGGATTCAACCGTCTGTCCACCAAAGGTCATCTGGCGTACCAGGTGGATAGTATCGCCTACTGGAGAGCGCATCTGCAAACGCACGGCATCGAAATGGCGGACTCTGTCCCCATTCCCGGCTATGAACGCTTTGAGTGCCGCGATCCGTTCGGCAATCGCCTGGAGTTCATTCAGGTCGCACGGTAACGAGGGCGGCACGAACGGCTCATTGGGCATAAGCAGCGCCATAGTTTGCGCGTAAACTGTGGCGCTGCTCAAAACAAGCGACCTGCTACGGCAGCAGGTAATCGATGTTCTGGGGCACCGTGGCCAGCACATAGACCTCCACCCAGCCAGACCAGTGCTCATAATTGCTGTCCTCGTAGCCCAGGTCAATCCAGTAGGGGGTCGTTCGTGGGCCGCCGGTATCGGCGGCAATCCCCACCCCATACCCTTCGACATACACTTCCGTACCATATGCGATGACGCGCGGATCAATGGCGACCACGCCTTTGGTCAGCCTGCGCCCGGTAGCGGTGATGTCATCGCCACCCAGCGCCGCCGGATGGTAACTGGTGGCATACATGCGCAGCGTGCGCCAGTACTGGCGGGGGCCGTCGGGGGTCTGCACATCGCGCAGTACGACTTGTGTACCATACGCGATTACCCGGTGAACCGGTTCCTGAACGCGCGCCACGCCTTCGTCCAGGCGGCTGCTCTCAATGCCGTCTTCATAGCGAATCCGAACGGCACGCTGGTCAATACCCTCCACACCCTGCTGAAGCGTCACAACCTCATCCAGCGCACGCTGGGCATCCGCCTGGTAAATCGTCTCGAACGGTACCGGTGACTGCTCGGTCAGAATTTGCTCGGTGACGCGCACAACACGCACCGTCATTTCTGGAATCAGCAGGGTTGTTTCCGGCGGCAGCGTGTAATCGAGGCCACCCAGCATCATGCCGCTTTCGGCCAGCGCATCGCCCACCGTAGCGCCACGTACCCGCGTTTCGGTGCGGATGCCGTCTGCCGCGATTGTGACCGGGACAGAGCGCGTGATGCGAATTTCCATATCGGGCTGAACTTCGGCAGAGAGGTCTGGGGTGATTTCGTCGCCAAGATACATCACGATGTCCGCTTCAACCAGGGCATCGCCCACCGTAGCGGCGGTCGTGTGGACGACAGTTTGCCCTTCATCGGTGACGATCGTTACCGGAACCGCGCCAGTGATGGTAATGCGGTTGGCGGGCAGCGGCCAGTTGGCCAGTTGATGCACCGTAATACGCGTACCGTCCACAAAGACCACATCTTCGGCACGCAGCGCTACGCCAGCCCCGTTCAGGATATCTGCCGGGTTCTCCAGTGTCGTGCGAAAAACGCTGGTCAGGCCATTTACGGTCAGGGTGACGCTGCGCGCGGTGCTGACGATTACGAGCATCTGAGGCGAGAGTGAGGTGTCTAGGGCGGGGGTGACCATTGTGGTGGCATCCACCAACACCGCCTGTTCAGCCAGAAGACTACGCACGGTAGGCGCGGTGGTCTCTACGGTCGTATCGCTGCCATTGAGGCGCAGCGTGACCGTAAAGGGTGCGGGCTGCACAAGCAGAAACAGCGCCACAGCGCCCAGAAGCGCCAGCGATAATCCGGCACCCAGGATAATGATCACAACCGGCAGGTTCAGGGGCAGCGCATGCTGTATGCGAACAGGCTGCGTGTCCTCACTGGTTTCACCGGGCACTTCGGGGCGGTCTGGCTCAAACATCACATCTCAAACATTACACCGGACGGGTTGCCTCTTTGGAACACACACCAGCCTAAAGCCATCCGTCCGGTTTTTCAAGCGCCGTCTTCGCGGGGTCTGAAGGCAATCAGTGCAGACCATTCCCCTTCCTGCACAACTTCATCGCGCTGGTTCAGAATTTCGACCTTCTGTGTGATCCAGCCACCGTTGCCTTTCGACGATTCGCGCATCTCTGTGATGGTACTGCGCACGCGAATCGTATCATGAATGAATACCGGACGGCGGAACTCGAAAGTCAGCCCTTTGAAAGCCAGCACATTCCCGTAATTGACACCCAACTGATTATTAAGGCCGGTGGCGAAGCTCAGGACCAGCATCCCATGCGCGATGCGCTGGCCAAACATGCTGTCCTTCATGGTCTCGGCATCAAAGTGCAGGGGGTTATAATCGCCGATGATTGCGCCGAAGTTAACGATGTCGGCCTCTGTAATCGTGCGTGCCTGGGTCACAAAGACCTGGCCCACTTCCATTTCTTCGTAATAATGACCCTTTGGACCTTCAGTTGTGTAGCGCATCGTGTTTAATCCGTAATAACTTTGCAGACATTTGTGAGTGTGCCAATGCTGCCAATGGTGATTGAAACTTCGTCACCGTCGGCCAGAAAACGTGGGGGGTTCATCCCCTTGCCCACGCCAGACGGCGTGCCCGTCAGAATGATATCGCCCGCTTCCAGCACAAACGACTGTGAGCAGTATGCAACCAGGCGGTTCACCGGGTAAATCATGTCATGGGTGCTGCCATTCTGTACCAGTTCCCCGTTCAAACGGGTTTCGATCGTCAGCGCCTGCGGGTCGGGAATGTCGTTGCGGGTGGCAATCACAGGGCCCAGAGGACAGAACGTATCCAACCCTTTGGCACGTGCCCACTGCGGTTCGCGTTCCTGCAGATCGCGCGCGCTGACATCGTTGGCAATCGTATAACCAAATATATACTGCTGCGCATCAGCCTCGCTGACATTCGCAGCGCGCCTTCCGATCACGACCGCCAGCTCACCTTCCCAATCGACCTGGGCTGTCAGGCTGCTGCGCCACGTAATGGCGCTGCCGTGCCCGGTCACGCTGCTGGTGAACTTGGAGAATAGCAGCGGGGCTTGTGGAACTTCATTCCCCAGTTCACTGATGTGATCTGCATAATTGCGCCCCACGCCGATCAGTTTGCCCGGACGCAGCGGGGCATAGAAACGGCACTCTGCCACCGGGAAGCGTTCACTGGTGCGCGTGGGCGAAATGCCACTCTGAATAAATGACAGCATCCCACCAATCCACGGGATTGAAATGACGCTGTCATCGCTGAGGATGCCCAGGCGGGCGGACTTGTCTTTGTGGGAAAAGGTAACGATTTTCATGGCGTTTATTTCTTCTAATGGAGAAACGATAACCCGCTCGCATGATTTTTCGTAGCGACGAAGCCTATCCCGCCGTTACATCATTCCAATCCGTCTTCGTTTCACCATAAGGGCAGAGACTGGCAGACCATGCAACGACTCAGCTCGCTGACTGCACGAGCAGTCACAAACCGGGTTTCACAAAGCGGCTATTATAGCCCGCCGCCGTCCAATCTCAAAGCATGTTGTGAACCGGGAAATCGAGGATAAAGGTGGTGCCTTTGCCAAGCTTGCTGTTGAACTGGATCGTACCGCCATGCGCTTCCACACAGTAGCGCACAAGGTTCAGGCCGATCCCGGAACCGCTGATGGTTGTAACATTCCTGGCACGAAAGAACGACTTGAAAAGGTGCTTCTGATCTTCATCCGGGATCCCGATTCCGGCATCCTGTACCCGAATGCGGTAGGTATCGCCCAGAAAGAATAACTCAAACCGAATTTCGCTGCCCTGCGGCGAAAACTTGGCGGCGTTAGAGAGCAGATTCGTCACGATGATGCGCATCAGGCGTTCATCTGCCTGGGTTTCTACAGGGGTGCCATGCTGGGCAAAGTACACCTGATGGGTGAGGCCAATGCTGCTTTCCTGCTCCTGAAGGATTTTGCGGCACAATGCCGCAAGATTAACCTGCTCTGGGTGGAATTCCAGAAACGAAGACTCCGCCTTAACCAGCATCTCGATTTCAGACAGCATGCCGCGCAGGTGACGAATCTGCGTCTTGATGTTTGTCAGGTACTCGCGCCGCTTTTCTTCAGTAAGCTGGTCAAAATATTCATCCAGGATTTCACTGGATGAGAGAATAACCGTCATCGGGGTGCGAAATTCGTGCGACGCCATCGACATGAAACGGGTACGGAACTCCGCCAGCTCATGTTCCTTGGCCAGGGCAGCGCGTAGCCGTTCCTGTTCAATGAGCGCGAACTCCGCCTTGCGATACTCGGTCACATCGTGGAGCATCATAAGGACGCACGGCGCATCATCTAACACAATGTCTTCCCCGGTCAGCAGCACGTGCCGGATGTCCCCAGCGGCAGTACGAATAGTTGTGTCAAAACTGCGCACGGGCGTATCGCGCGCGATCAACTGCTTCAGGTCAGAAAACGTCTCTGGGACTGTCCATAACCCAGAGGGAAGCGCTTGATGCTGTTCGATGGTTTCGCGTGTATAGCCAAACAGCGTGAGGAAACTGTTGTTCACATCAATAAAACGGTCATGCTCCATGCTCAGCATGGCGATGGCGATTGGGTTTGCGTGAAACGCTTTCAGGAAGCGGTCTTCGGACTGCAAGAGATTTTCTTCGGCAGAGACCAGCGCCCGCCGCTCTGCCACCTCGCGCAGTTCGCGCTCCACAGCCGGTATCAGGCGCGCGGTGCGGCCTTTGATGAAGAAATCGGCAGCGCCGGCTTTCATGGCCTCCACCGCGGCTTCTTCCCCGATTGCGCCCGATACAATCATGAAAGGAATATCACGCCCTCTGCTTTGCAGAAGCTGCAGGGCGCGTGTGCTGCTGAAGTTAGGCATGGAATGGTCAGAAATGATGACATCCCAGCGCTGCGTATCCAGCGCATGAAGAAAGGTTTCCTCGGTATCCACACGCCCGAACGACACCTCATAGCCGTTGCGGCGCAGGTCACGTACCAGCAGCAGGGCGTCATCTTCAGAGTCCTCAACAATCAAGAGGTGAATTGTCTTTGCCACGTTCATCCCACTATCTCCGAACCGGTTCGTTCAGCACCAGCCAGTACATACCAAGCTGCTGTACCGTCTGCATGAATTGGGTGTAGTCTACAGGCTTGCGCACATAGCTGTTTGCGCCCAGCATGTAACTGCGCACGATGTCGTCCTGTTCATTGGAGGTGGTCAGCATGATGATCGGGATCAGGCGGGTGCCCTCGGCAGACCGAAGCAGGCGCAGCACTTCCAGGCCGTTAAGCCCCGGCAAATTCACATCCAGCAGCACCATATCCGGCATGTCGCGCAAGTCACGCTGGTTGTAGCTGCCGCGCCCCAGCATATAATCGACAGCCTCCACACCGTTCCGCATGACCTCCACGCGGTGGGTCAGGTTGTTTTTCTGAAACGCGCGCAGGGTCAGGGTCACATCGTCCGGGTTATCTTCAACCAATAGAATCAGTTTTCTTTGAATCATTGAGCGTGTCTCCTGGGTCAGGTATTGTGAAGTAAAAGACCGCCCCCTGGTTAACAGCACCGTCCGCGCGTATCAGTCCGCCATGGCGATGGACAATGCGCTGCACGGTCGCCAGTCCTATACCTGTCCCATCAAATTCGGCAGACGTGTGAAGGCGCTGGAAGGCCGTAAAGAGTTTGTCTGCATACCGACTATCGAAACCAGCACCGTTATCACGAATGAAATACATATCCTGCCCATTATACCTTGAAACCCCAAAGCTGATGTGTGGAGATGGTATGCGACTTGTGAATTTCCACGCATTTTCCAGCAAATTCTCCAGCAGGATGCGCATAAGACGCGCATCTGCGTGTACGACAAGATCAGGGGTGATGTCCCATTTCGTCACACGATCCGGCGCAAGTGACTGTAAGTCTGCTGCGATCTCCAGGGCAACATCACTTAAGTTCACCCGCGTTCGGCTAAGCCCCCCGCGTGACAAGCGCGACAGCATCAGCAGCGCATCAATCAGCGTACCCATCCGCTGGCTGGCTGTGCGGATGCGGGCGAGAAAATCCTGCCCTTGTTCGTCCAGCACCGGCAGGTAATCCTCCAGCAGTGCCTGGCTGAAGCCGTCTATTGCGCGCAGCGGCGCACGCAGATCGTGCGAAACAGAGTAGCTGAATGCCTCAAGTTCTTTGTTGATGGCCGTAAGCTGCGCGGTTCGCTCCATCACGCGCTGCTCAAGTTCTGCGTTCAAGCGAAAGATTTCGGCCTCAGCCCGTTTGCGCTCGGTGATATCTTCAACAACACCAATGAAATAGAGGGCGGTTCCGTCTGTGGCGCGCAGCAGGGTCACACTTGAATTCGCCCACACCAACGCGCCATCCCGCCTCAGAAACCGCTGCTCTGCGGTATAGGTGCTGGCTTCGCCGTTCAACAGCCGCAGGGTATGATGGACGACCCCGGCCAGTTCATCCGCCAGCATGAGGTCTGCAAGGCGCATTTCCGCCAGCTCATGCACACTATAGCCCACCACATCGCAGAAACGGTCGTTTACCAGCAGGAAACGCCCGTCCGTCGCAAAATGGATGATGCCGACTGCCGCCTGATGGAATGTTGCCCGGAACACGTCTTCGCTTTCAAGCAGTACACGCTCTGCACGACGGCGCTCGCTGATGTCCCGAAAAACGATAACGCCGCCGATCAGCACGCCCTGATGATCGCGCAGCGGGGCGGCGCTGTCTGCCACGGGGACTTCTGTACCATCATGCGCGATCATCAGCCTGCTTTCTGCCAGGCGCGCAGGGACCCCGGTACGCAGCACAGCCGTAACCGGGTTTTCCACGGCGCTTCGCGTTTCCTCCCGAACCAGCCGCACAACGGTCTCCACAGGCTGTCCGATCACCGTTTTGTGCTGTGTTCGCGTAAGAAACTGCGCCACCTGGTTAATATAGGTAATTCGGCCCTGTGCATCGGTTGCGATGACTCCATCGCCGATACTGCTGAGTATCACACCGAAGCGTTCGCGCTGTTCCTGCACTTCCAGGTACAGGCGCGCGTTATACACCGCCACCGCTGCACGATCTGCCACAACCACAGCCAGGTTAAGATCCTGGTCAGTGTAACCGCGCCATTCCGTATTGCTGCGCACAAGCAGCATCATGCCCAGGTTCTGGCCATAAGCAGTCAATGGCACAATGATGAGGCTGTGTGGGTGGATCTGCTCAATCAGCGCGTGATAGTGTTTACTGCTCAGTCGTTGCAAGGCTTCGACTGAAAGGTGTGTCAGCAGCAGCGGCTGGCCGCTGTTCATCACAGGGCTTGCCATCAGCCCCACCAGCGGCTGGCCGACCTCACTGAAGGTCTGGCGCACCGCTTCGGTATCTTCCGGTGCAGGAAAGAGGTAGGCTGCAAGCTGCACGTTATCGTGGTGCGCACCAGTCAGGAAGATCATGCAGCCGTCCCCATAGATGCTGGCAACCTGCTGCACAATGGACTGGAGCAGATTATCGTAATGGCTGATGGTGGCACTGAACGCGCGACCAGCTTCCGCCACAATCTGCATGCGCGCTGCGGCCTGTCGCTGAGTCTCTTCGGCCTGCTTCAGCGCAGTGATATCGGTTGAAATCGCCACGGCTCCCGTCAGTTCTCCATCTGCACCGAAAATAGGCATCGCCGCAGACAGAATAACGCCGCGCGTCCCATCAAAACGCTGGATATTGATCACCCGCGAAGGTGAGGGTTTGCCAGTTCGCAATGCCTCTGCAAGATTCCACGCGTCCGGCTGCACCGGCAGGCCGGTATCTGCCCACCACGCCTCGTACACTGCATACTCTGCGATTCCTGTTGAAAGCGGTGCCTCTCCGCCCCAGATTTCCGCCAGTTTGCTGTTCATGCTCACCAGTTTGCCGCTGGGATCAGCGATCACTACGCCTACAGGCAGTGTCTCCAGCAGGCTGCGAAGCTGCCGCCGTTCCTGCTCTGCAACCGCGTGTGCCTGCGCAATTCTGGCCTCGGATTCACGCACGTCGTGGATATCTACCACGGATCCGATAAAGCCAGCAAACTGGCCTTCCTGACCAAAACGAGGCACAGCCGTGAGGAGGATCCAGCGATAGACTCCGTCGGCGCGCTGGAGCCGACAACTGATCGAAACGGGTTCCCTGGAACGGTGCGCAGCCGTGTAGAGAGCAAACACGGTAGCGGCATCCTCCGCGTGAATAGCCTTCAGCCACCCAAACCCCTTTGCGTCCTCCGCAGACCTGCCTGTGAATTCCAGCCAGCCACGGTTCATATAAGTTCTGCTGCCATCGGCTTCGCTCACCCAGATCATCACCGGGGCGGTATCTGCTATCGCGCGGAAGCGGCTTTCGCTTTCGCTCAGCCTCAGTTCGGACCGTTTCTGCGCGGTAATATCAACAACTGCGCCATTGATGCGCAGACTGCCGGAATGGTCCAGCGTGGGCAGCGCCCAGATCCGCACCCAATGCAGCTCATGCTGGCTGCTCAGTACCCGCATTTCCAGAACGTCCCGCGCGCCACTTAACCCCTTTTGCACATGCTCACGGTAGCGTTCGCGGTCCTCAGGATGCGCCAGGCGGTTCCATCCCTCGCCATTGAATTGTTCCGCCGTATAGCCCAGGCGCTGCAGCAGATCGCCAGATACCCATTCAAGCGCAAGGTTATCGTGTTCGTCACGGCGCGCGGTGGTTGTTCCATCCGTTACCAGGCCGACAACGGTGCGAAAGTGGTCATCAGCAGGGGTTTCGCCCGGGCTGCGCTGCTGCTGGACTGCGTGAGAAACAAGCTCCGTAACCGCGGTCATGAACTGCACATCATCGGGGGAATAGGCGATGGGCTTGCGGCTGAACACGGCAGCGACACCATATGCCCGTGAGCCAGCACGCACAGCCGACACCATACCACTTACGATTCCATGCTGTGCCAGAAATGCAGGCAGTTGAAAACGGGGTTCGCGCTGCAGGCTGTCAAAAATCAGGGGAGCATCGGCATTCAATGCAGCCGTCAGCAACGCCTCTGGCGCAATCTGCGACCCCGGCAGCATAGCGTCAGAGGGCCACCCAGGGCCGACAATCAGCCGCAGCCCCGGCCCCTCCTGCTGAAGCAAAAAGCAGTAATCGCAATCAAGCGCCTGGCTGAGCTGCTTCACCGCGGCCTCGAACAGCGTGTCCGCGTGCTTTGCGCGCAAGGCAGCCTGCCCCAATTGCGACAACGCCTGAATGTGACGGCGCAGTGGGCCTGCTCTATCAACACGTGTATTCATCTCGCACTAACCATCGGCTTACCGCTTCGGATTTCGGCGTATTTATACCATATGACGTGGGACGATGAAACGCGAACCTCAGTGGCGGGCCATTAGCACTTAATGTATATTCTCCCGGATTGGCACTCGCCGACCGCTATGACCTACAGAGGATCGAACATGATGCTGCGTACACCGGATTCCGCATTTGCTGTACTGCCAGATTTCCCCTATGAACCTCGCTATGTGACATTGGCCGACCACGACAACGCACGAATGCATTACGTGGAGGCGGGCACTGGGGATGAGGTTATCTTATGCCTGCATGGTGAACCGACCTGGTCGTTTCTCTACAGAAAGATGATCGCCCCGCTGTCTCAGCATTACCGCGTCGTCGCGCCGGATATGATAGGATTCGGGCGTTCCGATAAGTATCCCGAAATTGAGGACTATTCCTACAGGATGCATCACAATACGCTGGTTGCGTTTATCCGGGAACTGGATCTGCGCAGCATCACACTGGTCTGCCAGGACTGGGGTGGAATCCTGGGCCTGCCCATTGCCAGTGAACTTCAGGAACGGTTCGCGCGCCTGGTTATCATGAATACGGGCCTGCCCAGCGGCGATGCGCCAATGCCAGAAGGCTTTATGGCCTGGCGAGACTTTGCAGAACGCACTGGCCGCAGCATCATGCCGGGCCAGCTCATGAAGTTAAGCTGTGTAAGCGGCGAACCAGCGCCGGAAGTGCTGGCTGCCTACGATGCGCCGTTCCCGGATGACAGCTACCGCGCCGGTGTTGCCGCCTTTCCGCTGCTGATTCCGTTGAAGCCGGACGATCCAGGGGCAGATGTGATACGTGCAGGGCGCGAACGGTTGGCGGTGTGGGATAAACCGGCGCTCGTCATGTTCTCGGACAGCGATCCGGTCACACGCGGTGGAGATCGCTTCTTCCGCCACCTCATTCCAACCGCCGCCGCACAACCTGAGATCACGATCACAGGCGCAGGTCATTTCCTGCAGGAAGAGCGTGGCGATGTGATCGCCGCCCACATTCACGATTTCATTCAGCGGGCGTAGCTCTTAAGGCGCTTTAATTTCACAGACGCCTGTGTTATGCTTAGCTCGATACCCGTAATAACAGACGGATGGTAGTGTGCCGTATCAATCGACAGGCGGACGCCGAAACAACGTTCAGATTGGAGTCGGTCGATCTATATGGGGTGGAGCGCCTCCCGCGCCCATCCCGGAACGTGTGCTGGATGGCATCCCAGGCTGTGCGGCCTGGGTGACACTACTGTTCTGTATCGCCAGCGCCGTCGCATTCCCTTATGCGCTGCTGATGATCGCCGCCCTGCTGGGGCTTTACTCTGCGCTCCGCTTTCTGCTGGCGGGCATCGCCAACATGATGGGTCTGCGCTACATCAAAGCCTGGGAGCAAACCGATTGGTATGCGCACTACCAGGCAGACGCCCCGGCAGATGCGCTGCCCTGGGATGCTGTCAAATTCATCGTCATCATCCCGAACTACAAAGAACCTATCGAAATTCTGCGCCTTACCCTGGATAGCCTTGCGCGCCAGTATGAGGCCGACCGCCGCATGACGGTTGTGCTGGCGATGGAAGCGGGTGAAGAGAACTGCGGCACCAAAGCCGAACAGCTTCAGCATGAGTATCAGGGCAGGTTCGACAACCTCTTCTACAGTGTCCATCCCAGTGGTTTGCCGGGCGAAATGCGTGGAAAGTCTGCCAACGAAGCCTGGGCAGCCCGTTGGGTGAAGCGCAGGCTCATTGATGAATCTGGCTGTAACCCGGACCATATCGTAGTCTCCACGATGGATGCAGATACCATCTGGCATCCGCACTATTTCTTCGCCCTTACCTACCAGTTCGCCACGAACCCAAACCGCTATGTGCGTTTCTGGCAGTCTCCCATCCGTTATCATGGCAATATCTGGGAAATTAATCCGCTGATGCGCCTGGTTAATGCTTACGCCACCGCCTTTGAGCTGGCGTACCTGGCGGCCCCCTGGTGGCAGCCCATGACCATGTCATCCTATTCGATGAGCCTGCGCCTGCTGGACGCCAGCGGTTATTGGGATACAGACGTGATTGCCGAAGACTGGCACATGTATATCAAATCATTCTTTAATTCCGGCGGCGAGCTGCAGCTTGAACCCATCTTCTTACCATTTCTGGCACATGCCACCACGGGCGACACGCTGTTTGAAGCCATCAAAAACCGCTACCAGCAGTCCCTGCGCCATGCGTGGGGCAGCAAGGAAGTGGGCTATATCGTGGCACGCATGATGGAACACCCCGAGATCCCGTTTCTGCCCTCCTTCAAACTGCTGCTGCGTGTTGCTCACGACATTCTGCTGGCCGGTGCAGGATGGGTGATTCTAACGGTGGGTTCGCAGCTTCCCGTGATCCTGCATCCCGGCATTGTGCCCCCCCTGGAGCGCATTCCGCAGGACCCGGCCTTTATGCTGCTGACGATTTCAGGCGCGCTGGTGATTATGCTGGGCATCGTGTTCTGGATTCAGGATGTCATTGTGCGCCCGCCGCGCACGCACCCTTTGCGGGTCACCGAAGCACTGATGACGCTCATCAGCTTCCCACTGCTGCCGTTTCTGGCGCTGATCTTCGTGGCGCTGCCGGTGCTGCAGGCGCAGACCCGCCTGCTGATCGGGATTTCCATGCAGTACCGTGTTGCCCGCAAGATCTGACAGCTACCCACCAGCAATACACCCTCCCAGTACGGCACTACATGTCGTAGAATAGCACAGTGCCGAGGTAAGTCATTTTGCCCCCACCTCGTCTGAAATGTACGCCGTCGCCTCATCGACGGCGCTCTTGCCTGAACGCCGGGAGGCGTAGGAGAATTAAGCCATGCAGGAACGATTACAGAAACTTATGGCACAGGCCAACATCGGGTCACGCCGTGTGTGTGAGCAGATCATCCAGGAAGGGCGCGTGCTGGTCAACGGCAAAATGGCGCATATTGGCGACAAAGCCGACCCGGAAACTGACGTTATCGTCGTCGATGGTGAACGCCTGAAGTTCACCAACACGAAACGCTACATCGTCTTCTATAAACCCGTGAACGTGCTTTCCACCAACACGCGCCCACCCGGCGATGAACGTCCAACGGTGCGTGAACTGATCCCTGTGGAAGGACATCTGTTCACCATTGGACGCCTGGACGCCGAAAGCGAAGGCATGATGGTGCTGACGAATGACGGCGAACTGGCCAACCAGTTGGCGCACCCGCGCTATGAACACACCAAAACGTACAAGGTGTTGGTGTACGGCGATCCGTCGCAGGAAGTGCTGGATCGCTGGGAGCGCGGCGTCTATCTTGAAGAAGGGCTTACCGCACCGTGTTCTATTCGCGTGCAGGCCAAAGATGACGAGACGACGACTCTCCGTATCGTGATGATCGAAGGGCGCAAGCGCCAGATTCGCCGCGTCGCAGCGCTGCTGGGATTCCCAGTCAAACGGCTGACACGCACCTATATCGGCAAGTTAGGGCTGGGCACGCTGAAGCGCGGGCAGTATTACGACCTGTCCGAGCAGGAAGTTGCCGCGATGCAAATCCCTAATGACGACATCACCTACATCCGGCGGCTGCGCCGCGAGCGCCGCCAGGAACGCAATCCGCTCACGGGCGAGTTGAAACGCGCGCATGATATCCCGCGTGAGGTGCGCAGCACACCGCCCGCAGCGCAGCAGGCCGACAGCCGCCCGCGCCGCACCTCGTCAGATCGCCCGGACTATCGTCGCAGCGATGATGACCGCCCGCGCCGCACCTCGTCGGATCGGCCAGAGCGCCGCAGCGATGATGACCGTCCGCGCCGCAC
>CAZQIJ010000022.1:0-23027 GCA_964592955.1 uncultured Anaerolineaceae bacterium | reverse complement strand
GGCGCTATCCCTCCCCATGCCTGAAGGCAGGGGTATCTCGCGCCGATTGCGATGACAATGCCATTGAACCTGGACTCCCTAAAGGGGCAGCACGCGGTCATCACCGGGGGCAGCCGTGGCATAGGCCGGGCCATTGCGGCCACACTCCGCCAGGCAGAAGCCACGGTGACGATTATGGGGCGCAGCCGCGAGACGCTGGAGACTGCCGCCGCAGAGATCGGGGCGGCGGCGGTCGTGTGCGATGTCAGCGATCCAGCGGCCATCACGGCTGCTTTTGCCGCGTGTGGCGCTGTGCAGATTCTCGTCAACAACGCGGGTAATGCAGAGACCGCGCCTTTTCATCGCACAGACCTGGCGTTGTGGCAGCGCATGCTGGCCCTGAACCTGACAGGCACCTTCCTGTGTACGCAGGCGGTGCTGCCGGGCATGGTGGCGGCGGGTTACGGGCGTGTGATCAACATCGCCAGCACAGCCGGTTTGACGGGCTACCCTTATGTGACGGCCTACTGCGCGGCAAAACACGGCGTGATTGGGTTAACACGGGCGCTGGCCCTGGAACTGGCGACGAAAGGGGTCACGATCAATGCGGTGTGCCCTGGCTACACCGATACTGACATGATGACGGATGCGATGCAGATGATTTCGGCGAGAACCGGGCGCACAACCGAAGCGGTACTGGCGGAACTGGTGCAGGTCAATCCACAGGGGCGGCTGGTACGGCCAGAAGAAGTGGCGCACAGCGTGTTATGGCTGTGTATGCCGGGTTCTGGCGCATTGACCGGGCAGGCATTTGCGGTAGCAGGCGGGGAGGTGTTATGAGCAGCGACGGAACACCGGACAGCACGAAGGTCGATAACCGCGCTGTGCGGCTGTGGCTGCGGCTGCTTGGAAACACAAAACTGATCGAGAACGCCATTCGCGGCAGGCTGCGCGATGCCTATGGCACGACCCTGCCACGTTTCGACGTGATGGCTCAGCTCTACCGCTATCCGGACGGGCTGCGCATGGGTGAAATCTCGCAGCGCCTGATGGTCACGAACGGCAACATCACCGGGATCATCGAGCAGCTTGCGCAGGAGGGGTTGGTGGAACGCAGCAATGACCCGGACGACCGGCGCGTTTATGTGGTGCGGCTGACGCCAGCCGGGCACGAAGCGTTCAGCCAGATGGCGCAGTCTCATGCAGCCTGGGTGGATGACCTGCTGTGTGGCCTGGAAGATGACGAGCAGCAGATTCTGTATGGACTGCTCAACAAATTACGCGACTCTTTGCAAGGGAATAACGAAATGGACAAACTCTTATGACGATCTCGTTTTTTGATGATTATTACGCATACTACAATTCGCGGCATTTTCTGTGGGAAGTCTCTGGTAAAGTCGCCACGCTGACGCTGAACCGCCCGGAAAAAAAGAACCCGCTCACCTTCGACGCGTATGCAGAGCTGCGGGACCTGTTCCGGCGGCTGGTTCACGCGGTGGATGTGAAGGTGGTGGTGATTACAGGGGCAGGCGGCAATTTCTGCTCTGGTGGCGATGTCCACGAGATCATTGGCCCGCTCACAGCAATGTCGCAGACCGACCTGTTGAACTTCACCCGTATGACGGGCGACGTGGTCAGGGCGATGCGGGCCTGCCCACAGCCGGTCATCGCGGCGGTTGACGGAATCTGCGTGGGCGCGGGCGCAATCCTGGCGATGGCGGCGGATTTCCGCTATGGCACCCCCAACTGCAAGACAGCTTTTCTGTTTACACGGGTGGGGCTGGCAGGCTGTGATATGGGCGCTTGCGCCATCCTGCCGCGCATCATTGGCCAGGGGCGCGCGTCTGAACTGCTGTATACGGGGCGGACGATGAGCGCCGATGAGGGCCTGCGCTGGGGGTTCTATAACGAACTCTTTGCCCCGGAAGACGTGCTGAGCCGCGCGCAGCAGATGGCGGAATCGCTGGCCAGCGGCCCGACCTTTGCCCATGCCATGACCAAACGGATGCTGCACCTGGAATGGTCTATGGGCGTTGATGAAGCCATCGCGGCGGAGGCAGATGCACAGGCCATGTGCATGCAGACGGAGGACTTCCGCCGCGCCTACGAAGCGTTTGTCGCCAGGCAGCAGCCGGTTTTCCAGGGGAATTGAGGCAGCCGGATGGAGACCTCGCTCCCGTTTTTTGAGCCGCTGCACGGGCAGTTGGCGCGCGACCTGGATCACTGGGCGTCAGAACACCTGCACACTGGCGATCACACGACTGTAGACGACGTCGATGCGGCGTGCCGCGGCCTCGTCCGGCTGATGGGCGAACACGGCTGGCTGCGGTACTGTGTTCCGGCGGCCTATGGCGGCAAACTGCCTGAACTGGACTCGCGCGCGTTATGCCTGGTACGCGAGACACTGGCCTACCACGATGGGCTGGCGGATTTCAGCTTCGCCATGCAGGGATTAGGCAGCGGTGCCATCACGCTGTACGGTTCGGAAGCCCTCAGGCAGCGCTATCTGCCGCGCGTGGCGTCGGGAGCGGATATCGCAGCGTTTGCGCTTTCAGAACCGGATGCCGGGTCTGATGCCGCTGCGCTGCAGACCCGCGCTGACCGTGACGGCGATACTTATGTACTCAATGGGACGAAGACCTGGATTTCCAACGGCGGCATCGCGGATTTCTATACGGTGTTTGCGCGTACCGAGCCAGACGTGGGCGCGCGGGGCATCTCGGCCTTTGTCGTCCCGGCGGGGTCACACGGCCTGGTGATCGGGGAGCGCATCGCGGTCATTGCGCCGCATCCGCTGGCCACCCTGCATTTCGAAGACTGCCGCATCCCGGCGGACCATCTGCTGGGCGAACCCGGCAAGGGCTTTCGGGTGGCGCTGGCAACCCTGGACATCTTTCGCGCGTCTGTGGCTGCCGCTGCCACCGGTTTCGCGCGGCGCGCACTCGACGAAGCCCTGCGCCGGGCCAAAACCCGGCAGATGTTTGGCCACACGCTGGCCGATTTCCAGATGACCCAGGCAAAACTGGCGGACATGGCGACAGAGATCGACGCGGCGCAGTTGCTCACCTATCGTGCCGCCTGGATGCGCGACGTTCAGGGCGAAAGCGCCACCAAACAGGTGGCTATGGCAAAGATGGTGGCGACAGAATCTGCGCAGTGGGTGATTGACGCCGCAGTACAGCTTTTTGGCGGCCTGGGTGTGAAGCGTGGAGAGATCGTGGAGCGGCTGTACCGTGAAATTCGCGCCCTGCGCATTTACGAGGGTGCAACTGAGGTTCAGAAAATGATTATTGCACGTGCATTGTTAAAAGGAGAGCAGACATGATTTATACCGCCCATGTCGATACGTTCGCGCGGGATAACCTGCCGCCTGCAGATCGGTGGCCGACGTTTCGCTTTGACCTGCCGGAGCTTCAGTACCCGGAACGGCTGAACTGCGCCGCTGAACTTCTGGACAAAGCAGTCGCCAACGGCTGGGGAGATCGCCCGGCGGTTTGGGGTCAGGATGTGCGCTGGACCTATGCCGAATTTCTGGCCAGGGTGAACCAGTGCGCCCATGTCCTCATCCGCGACCTGGGGCTGGTGCCTGGTAACCGTGTGCTGCTGCGCGGGCCGAATAACCCGATGCTGGCTGTAACATGGTTCGCAGTGGCCAAGGCGGGACTGATTGCAGTTACCACCATGCCGATGCTGCGCACGAAAGAGCTTGAAGAGATCATTGCGCGGGCACAGGTTCAGGCCGCGCTGTGCGACGCGCGCTTCGCAGACGAGCTTCAGCGCGTACAGTCCTCCCACCTCGAACACATCGTGCTCTATCACGACGCAGAGGCCGATACGCTGGAACGGCGCATGTCTGCCCACCCGACGGCGTTTGAAGCTGTAGACACCGCGGCCACTGATACGGTGATAATCGCGTTTACCTCAGGCACTACCGGTAACCCGAAAGCGACCATGCATTTTCACCGGGATGTGCTGGCGATCTGCGACACCTTCCCGAAATCCACCGTCAGGATGCAGGCGGATGACATCTGCATAGGTTCGCCGCCGCTGGGCTTCACATTTGGGCTGGGGGGCATTCTGCTGTTCCCGCTGCGTGTGGGGGGCAGCACCGTCCTGATGGAAAAGTACACGCCAGACGCCTACCTAAGAACGATCCAGGATTACCGGGCGACCATCTCGTGGACATCGCCGTTCTTTTACCGGAAAATGTCGGAGATTGCCTCGAACTACGATCTGTCGTCGCTGCGAAAGTGCGTGTCTGCTGGGGAAGCCCTGCCCGCCGCAATCCGTAAGATGTGGCGTGACGCCAGCGGCATCGAGATGATTGACGGCATCGGCGCAACTGAAATGCTGCACATCTTCATCTCACATACCGAGGCAGAAGCGCGCCCCGGCGCGACCGGCAAACCGGTTCCGGGTTACCGTGCCGCGATCCTGGACGATGCAGGACGCGAACTGCCGCCTGGGTCGGTGGGGCGGCTGGCGGTGATGGGGCCAACGGGCTGCCGTTACCTGGCCGATGATCGCCAGGCGGTTTATGTGCAGAACGGCTGGAATGTGACCGGCGATACCTACCTGATGGACGAGGACGGCTATTTCATCTACCAGGCGCGCAGCGATGACATGATCATCACGACGGGGTACAACGTGGCCGGGCCAGAGGTAGAAAATGTGCTGCTGATGCACGACGCGGTGGCCGAGTGTGCGGTGGTGGGCGCGCCAGACGAAGAGCGTGGCACGATCATCAAGGCATACATCGTCCTGCGGGATGGCTACACGGGCGACGACGCGCTGGCGACGACGCTGCAGGAGTTTGTGAAGAACACAGTCGCACCCTACAAGTATCCGCGTGCCATCGAATTTATCCGCGAGCTGCCGCGCACCTCTACGGGCAAAGTGCAGCGCTACGTGCTGCGCCAGCAGGCGCAAAGCGCCATTACATGACTCAGGAAGTGACCATGCAGATACTGCAACCGCCAGACTGGGCACGCCCGCGCGGCTATGCCAATGGCATCGTGGCCAGTGGCAAGCTGGTCTTCATTGCGGGCCAGATCGGCTGGGACGCGCAGCAGCAGTTTCAGTCCGACAATTTCGTGGATCAAACGCGGCAGGCGCTGCTCAATATTCTCTCCATACTGGCGCAGGCCGGGGGCGAACCCCGGCACATCACGCGCCTGGTGTGGTACGTGGTGGACAAGCATGAATACATCGGCAGCTACGGCCAATTGGGGATCGTCTACTGCGAGGTGATGGGAAAACACTACCCCACGATGACCGCTGTGCAGGTGGCCGCCCTGATGGAGGATCGCGCCCGCGTCGAAATCGAGGCGATGGCGGTAATCCCGGAGGACGGTTAACCGCGAAGTGTGCCGGGATTAAGCGAGGATGGTGAGGCGATGGCGGAGATTGTTATCGTAATCGACGTTAGTCGTACACCCCTTGGATTGATACATGGTCCTCCCGAACGATATGCGGGGCTGGTGATCCGTGAGGCAGTGACGCGCGCTGGTATCGCCCCGGAAAACGTCGAAGAGGTTGGTAGGGGGTGCGCAAACCAGGCGGGGGAAGATAGCCGCAAACCCAGGCCTACACCATACTGGCCAACGTGTCGCGCGCGGCCTGCATCAGGTTCAGGTGCCTGGCAGATCTCTCCTGATAGGCATAGGTGTGCGCGAAGGCTTCAAGTGCCGTGCGTGCCACCCTGCCGCCGCAGTAGCCGAGCATCTCAATGACCAGCAGCAGCACGCGCGTTTGCGCCTCATCCGGCAAGTGGGTGAACCAGCATGCGGCATCCAACCAGGCTGGCAAGCTGGCGCTGTGGCCGAAATGTAGCGCATGGCGCAGGACTGCTGCACCCCGCGGCCCCAACTGGCCACAGGCACGAATCAGCGGTTCGAGCTGCTCGGTCGTCTGCGCGGTGTACAGCCACACGCCCAAAAGCGGCAGCGTCTGCGCGCCGATGCTGGCATAGGCGGCGACATCGCCCTGAGCAGCAGCGAAGGCCAAACGATCCATGTCGGTAACGGGCTGCCAGTCGAGCGCGGTCAGCAGTGCCGCCGCCCCCTCTCGCAGCGGCGTGTACAGGGACAACAACTGCGCCTGGGCCGTGCTGGTTTCAAGCGCGCCTATGGCGTGCAGCGCCAGCAGCGCGGCATAGTTCAGCGAGGGATCAATACGGCTGTCGAAAAACCCGGATGGGTTCAGACGCTGTTTGAGATACGTCGCCGCAGGCAGGCCAAGCGCACAAACAGCCTGGTAGGATACCAGTGCCGTAATTTCATCTCGCGTCAGAATATCGTGGCTGCGCTGAGGTGCCGACCGCCACGCAGGCGCAACAGCGTCGCGCACGCCAAACGGCCCCACACGTTCGGGCACAGCACGCGCCAGGTCGTTATCATCGAACAGCCCATCGCTGGCCTGCTTCTGGCCTGAACGGGGACGGGCATCACTGCCGAAAACATCGTCGTCAAAGTCGAAATCATCAAGGTCAAACGAGGCAAAGGTCTTCGACGAGGTCAGGGCGGGCCTGGACACACGGGTTGACTTTGCCGCCCGCGCGAGCTGTGCCATACCGCTCCTGGCGCGCCAGTTAGATGGGTTGAGGTGCAGCACATTCTCCAGGCAGATGCGGCGCGTCTCGTCATCCGGCGCGGTGGTGCTGCGCCACAACCAGGCCATTTCATCCCGTTCGAGCATGCCCTCTGTCGCCTCGATCATCCACTGGCCTGATGGCTCGTGCCCGCTGAGAATGCCCTGCACTGCACGTCCGAACGTCAGCGGGATATTCCCGGCTTGTGGCTGTCGTGGCAGCACGTCCAGCAGCCGCGCCCACGATAACGCAGTGTGCGCTGAAGACGGTGTCTTACTCGGCTCGTTGAAGGATGTGCCGAAGGTGGGCGCAGGCGGTTTGCCGAATGATCCTGAGAACGGCTGCGCTGCGGTGCCGCCGAACGTCCCGCTGTGTTGATCCGCCGTATTACCGGCTGGCCTGAAAACATCATGATCACCATCAACACTGAAGGGATCAAACGGTTCTGGCGCGGCAGGTTCAGGAGGCGGTGTGGGGTTCGGGCTGCTGCTGGCGAACTCCTGCCACCCGTCGGGCCGCTCATCGGGTGGCCTTGCGCGGTCTATCGCAGCGGCGCGCGGCTGCTGGGTGACAAATGTGTTGTGCGGGTCGATAACCTGGACGTTTTCCAGGCAGATCACGCGCTCTTCCTGCGTATCCACCACCAGGCTTAAGG
Source organism: uncultured Anaerolineaceae bacterium (assembly GCA_964592955.1). Classification (GTDB taxonomy): domain Bacteria; phylum Chloroflexota; class Anaerolineae; order Aggregatilineales; family Phototrophicaceae; genus CAZQIJ01. The sequence continues at coordinate 15,804 of CAZQIJ010000022.1, read as the reverse complement.
CTAACCATCCCAATGCATTGTATTCATCCTGGTTCACAACAAGCTCTAACAGCGTGCGGGCTTCGGCAGCATTACCCGCCACCAGCGCCGCCACGCCCCGGCGCAGGAGCGTATTCGTTGAAGTCCCGGCAGTGTCGCGCGCCAGCACCGTCTGCGCCAGGTGTGCCTGCACCGCGCGCTGCCAGGAGAAATCGACGGTGAGAGCAGCGGCAGGCACGGTGGTCGCTGGCGCGGGGGCGGCAGAAGGCGCAGCCGTCAGGTCGTGCAGGTCAGCCGTCACCTGCTGGCTGACCCACGCCAGACGGTGCAGATCAGTGTGGTGGGTAAACCCCTGGTGCGGCGCGATGTCGTCATACAGGCAGGTGACCAGTGCTGCGGCAGCCCCCTCAACCTTCAGGTCGCCAAGCGTGCGCAGGATATCGTCGCGCAGCGCAGGATGGTCAAGGAGGGCGACGAGCGGCGCGGCCAGCACTTCAGGCAGGTGATCCAGCGTTCTGAGGGCTGCCAGCACCGAACGATCAAACGCGGTCTTATGGCTGTTATGGTCAAGGCGGAGGGTGAGCGCCTGACTCAGCAGTGGATAACTTTGCTGCGGCGCAAGCGCCCACAGCGCGTTGAGGGTCTCGGCCAGCAGGTCGAGCACCGCTTCTGGCGACCTGCGCAGCCATCTGTACTGGCTGGGACGAAAGTTTTCGAGGTTCTCCGCCAGCAGCGCCAGCAGACGTGCGGCGAAATCCTGCAGGGCGGGCACAGCACTGGCTTCACTGATCTGACGGAGGGACTCCACCAGCGCCCGCGCCAGCGCACCCGCATCCTCTGGCGTATCCTGACCGGAAGTGCTCTCAAAGTCACGTTTGCTCAACTGCACCGTTCACCGTCCTTGCCTGCGAGTTAATCGCTGAAATCATCGCTGCCGAAAATGTCGTCGCCAAGGTCGAAATCGTCATCAGAAGCGGCACGCGTCTCCAGCGGCGGCAGGCCTGGCGCGGGCAGCGGCGGGGGCAGCGCCTCAGCGCCGATTTCAAGCAGCAGGCTGGTGAGCGCGTCAACCGATTCAACATCACGCATCGCGCCAAGTTCGCGCACCGCCAAAAGACACACACGCATGGATGGGTCTTGCAGCGCGTTTCGCACGGCGGGGCGCGCATCTGGCCGCTGGCAGAGCGCTTCGAGGGCTGCCAGACGCACATCCTCACTCAGATCCTGGAACGCCGTCAGCAGTACAGGGTGCGCGGCCTCTGGCGGCTCGCCGGTCACTTCTGCCAGCGCATCCAGCAGCGCCTCGCACACCATCTCACGCGTCCCGGTATCCCTGATACGGCGCTCATACGGGGATGGCGGCGCTTCCGCAATATTTCCGTGTGTGCGGCGTCGCCGCGGGGCGTCGGAGTCAAACTCGTCGCTGAATGTCGCGAAGTCATCCTCAAAGCCGAAGCGATCGTTGTCAGCGTCCCGCTTCAGAATAGAGTCAAGGGTGAAGCGCCCCCGGCGCGGTTGAGGCGTAAAGCGCCTGGGCATAAGGTGTTTTTCCAGGCAGGCGGCAAGCTGGGGGACGACGGAACGATCCCCGATGCGATGCAGCACCCCGGCCACCTCCTGGATGATTTCCAGATGCGCATCGTCCAGGTGCGGCAGCAGGTAGGGTACCGCCTGCGCACCGAAGTCATCCAGGCCATCCCACGATTCCATCGCAATCAGTACCGGGATGCGTGTCTCTGGCGGGTAGGTGTCCCACTGTGCGGCATAAGCATCGTCCACCAGTGTGGAGGCGGCGAACTGGCGCACATCCCGTGATGGGTCGCGCAGCAGAGCCGTAAAGAGCGGGCTGGCGGCCCCAGCATCCAGGGTGTGCAGCGCCACCGCCATCATATAGCGCGCTTCGGCATCCGGTTCGGCCAGCACCTGCGCGACCAGCACGGGTACGGCCTCGACCGCTTGCCACGTGCCCAGGATCATCGCTGCCAGCGCCCGAACACGGCCATCGGTATCCTGAAGGCAGGGCAGCACCAGTGGGAGAAGCGCCGGGACCTGATGCGGCGGCAGCGGGTGCAGCAGCATCCGCGACAGCATATCGGCCCGGACGGCGGGCACAGACGAACGCAGAAACACCGGCGCATGGCGCTCAAGGTCAAAACGACAGGCGATGATGGCTTCCTGAAGAGTCCCGTGGATTGAGTCATTGGCTGGCAGGGCGGCGGCATGCAGCAGCGCCTCCAGCGCCTGCGACTCACCAATTTCGGCAAGCGCTTGTGCCGCTTCCTCGCGTACAGCGTCGTCGTCATGGCTCAGCAGGGGCAGGAGGTACGGCAGCACCGGCGCGCCAATGCGCACGCACTGGTCGAAATTGAGCGAGGCGGCTGCCAGCGCAGCGCGATCATCCGGCAGAATCGGTTTCCAGCGCGCCAGTTCCAGCGATGTCGCGGCGGCCTGGCGCACCAGCAGCGCCTCGTCGCGCAGCGCGTTAATGAGCGCCGGGTGGACTTCGCGGCGTTTGCCCATGATGAAGGCGCACACCGCGCGTACCATCGTGCGCGACTCTCCTAACCCCTGTGCCAGCACCTCACCTGAGGTCACCCACCGCGCGACCAGCTCCAGAAATCCGGGATCCTCTGCCAGAAGGTGCAGGACGGAGGCTGTTTCTTCGCCTGACCAGGCCAGGGCAGCGTTCACACAGGTGTTGACGCTGGCCTTCGGGGTCTGACTGGGCACATCGCCGCCGGGGTTTTCCAGCCTGGCCAGCGCAGTCACTACGCGATGCGTGTCGTACTGAACGCGCTCACTCTGATACAGGCTGAGGTCGAGGATGGCGGCCAGCCCCAGCGCTACCTGCTGGACGTGATACATGGCGATCTCGCCTGCGCCGCCTAACGTCGTCGTGGCGAATCCGTCGCTCACCAGGTCTGAGAGCGTGCTGACGCAGGCAAGCAGACGCTCTGGGTTATACGGCGCAACGGTGGGGGGCAAAGGTGCGGGGTCTGCTGCCAGCACGCGCAGGAGATCGAGCAGGCCATCGCCCGGCACAGTGTCCCGCAGCAGCGGCACGAGAAGGCTTTGGGTCAGGGGTTCGCGCATCGCGGCGGCAGTGAACGCGCGCAGGGCGTCGGGCGTGCCCGTCTTCCACATGCCCAGCAGCGCCAGACACCGCACGGTTTCGTCTGCATCTGCGGCGAGCGTTTCAAATGTGGGCAGCAGCGAGGGGTGCGCGATGCTGGCCAAAGCCCATACCAGCACTGTGCGTTTATGCCCGTCCGCACCCGGCAAGCGTTCCAGCAGCGCGGCCAGCGCACCGGAATCGCGCAGATGCGCGATCACATACAGGGGTACGAAAGCGAGGGCGTGATCCTGATAGTTCTGCCAGAGTGTGACCATGAACGGAATCACCTGGGCGCTGCCCACCGCGATCAGTGACTCCGCAGCAGCTTCGAGGTAGTAGGGGTCTTCAGTGCTGGCCGCAGCCATCGCGCGATCCATAACATCGACCAGAACCGGGATCGCGGTCGGGCTTCCGATTTCACCCAGCGCCCGCACCGCCGCACTGCGCACATCGGGCGAGCGATCGCGCAGCGCGTCTGTCAGGGGGGCTACCAGGGCTGCATCGCCCACTTTACCGAGGACGTATGCCGCGCGCTCGCGGATTTCCGGGTCACGGTCTTCCAGGCACGCGATAATTTCCGGCAGCGCGGCGACGGTTTCGAGCTGCGTCAGCGCTTCAAGCGCGCGCAGGCGATCTGCTTTCTCTGCCTCTGCCAGCTCATAAACGAGTTCCTGCATCAGGCGCGTGCTCCCTAACTGCGTCAGCCAACTGCACGCCGTCCAGCGCAGCGGGTTCTCACGCTCCCGGAAGATCTCCAGAAGGGGCGCTTCGGCACCAGCGCCAAACGACAACAGGGCATCGCGGATGGCGTCCAGCACGTAATCCAGACGATCAGAATGCTGCTGGCGGTGGTTTTCGTCGCGCCATGCCTGCAGCAGATCCGGGACGCACTGCGGATCGCCAATGGTGCCCAGGGTGCGGGCGGCAGCCTCGCGCACATAGCTGACCGTATCCTGAAGCAGCAGCACGATGCTTTGTGGGGCCTGGCCTTTTTCCGCCATGTTTGCCAGCGCCTCGACACCGGTCAGCCGAACCTGCCAGTCTGGATCACGCAGAATGATGACTTCGGTGAGGGCGGCACGCGCTGCGCGATGGTTGATGCGCGACAATTTCTGAATGGCGCTGCGGCGTTCGTCCGCAATGCTGCTTTCCAGGGATCGGATCAGCTCACGGACAATGGGCGGTGCGTTGAGGGTATCGGTGAGCGCAGGCGGCATATAGTCGCGCTCGGTATCAGACAGAAGTTTAAGGAGTTGGTCCCAGGGGCGGCGCTGGTAGTCGCTGAAATCGAGGTACTGGAGCACCTCAAGACGTGGGTGCAGCGGCGTGCGCTGAAGCAGAATGGGGATGATGCGCACCCCCATGCCCAGGGCACAGGCCCATTCATAGGTGACATACTCTGACTGTTTGGCGGCAGGGGTCATGATTACGATGAGCGCGAAAGACTCACGAATGGCGCGGTCAATCGCCAGTCGCCAGTCTTCACCCGCGCGCAGGCGCTCACGGTCAATCCAGGCGATGAATCCGGCAGCTTCGACCTGCTGAATGAGCATCGCGGCAAAGTCTGCATCTTCATGTTTATAGGATATAAAGATATGGGCCATAGTTCAGATCTCGTTGCACCCATCCAACCAACGGCAAGGTGTGACTTTACCAGCTTACGCGAGGTTCATCAAAACGCGTTGTGTGAATTCCACCTGCGCCTGCATTTATAACGATTTCACACCTGATTATGACGGCAATGTTACACCGTTTACATCTCTACGCAACTGACGCGCTGCGGCTCACAACTCCCATCGACAACTCGCGCTTTTTCGGATATTATCATTTCACCGTCATATGGTTCGCGGGATTCGAGTCTCTTGGCAACTTTCAAAGTCCTTTTGGTGGACGACGACAACAGCTATTACATCTTGATCGAGAAGATGTTGGCACGCGAAGGAGACATCTACCGGGTGGATTGGGTGGCGTCTCTGGCCGAGGCACGTCAGGCGATTAGCGGTGAAAATTATGATGTCTTTCTGGTGGATTACCGCCTTGGGAATGAGTCCGGGCTGGAGCTGGTGCAGGAGCTGATTTCACGCGGGATCTTCGCCCCTCTGATCCTGATGACTGGCTATAACGAAGCCAATCTTGACATCAAAGTGCTGCAGGTGGGCGTCGCAGATTACCTCGATAAATCTGACCTCAAGCCAAGCACGCTGAATCGCACCATCCGTTACGCTGTGCAGCGCGCGCAGGACTCTAATGCGCTGCGCGCCAGCGAAGAAAATTATCGACTCCTGCTTGAAGATGCTTCTGACACCATCGTCATCACCGATGCAGAAGGCATCATCGAAATTGCCAATTCTAAAGCCAGCGAAGTGCTGCGCCAGTCTTCAGATACGCTGGTGGGGCAGGCCCTCACCGATTATATGGATCTTGAGCACTGCATTCGCAAGCGGTTAAGCGAAATTACCGCGGGCGAGACGTTTCTGTGTGAATACACACTGAAGCGCAGCGACGGATCGACACTGCCCATCGAAATCAGCATCAAGCGGCTGAATAACGGCAAGCTTCAGTGTATCGCGCGCGATATCACCCACCGCAAGACGGCTGAACTGGAACGCGACCGCTATATTCAGCGGCTGCAGATCCTGCAGGAAATTGAGGACGAGCTCAGCCAGATTGTCAACATTCAGAATGTGCTGTCGCTGGCGCTGGATGCTGCTGTGCGGCTCAGCAGCGCAGATACCGGCTACATCGGTCTGCTGGAGGAAGAAGCGTTTAAGATTGCCCTGGCTATCGGTCGCTACACCGAAATCGTCCCCGGCCAAACGCTGCCGCTTTCCACCATTCAGCCCACTGTTATTCAGCAGCAAACCCCGCTGCTGCTGCTCGATGTCAGCAGCAATCCGCATTATGTGGCCACCAACCCGCAAACCCGAGCGCAGATGCTCATCCCGCTGGTGTCGTATGACCGTCTGCTGGGCATCCTGACCCTCGAATCGTTCCGCGACGACCGGTTCTCGCAGGATAACTTTGACTTCATCAAGCTGATCGCTGGTCGCGTGGCAATTGCGGTTGAAAACGCCCAGTTGTACAAGGTCTCGCAGGAACAGTTGGCCCGGCTGACGGAACTTTTTGCCCAGGTGAGCGATCTGGAAAAGCTGAAGACAGACATGATTCGCATCGCCGCCCATGACCTGCGCAACCCGGTCGGCGTCATCGTGGGTTATCTTGAGCTGCTTGAATGGTCGCTGGGGGATCAGATCACTGACCGGCAGAAGACGCACATTGATGCGATGATGCGCGCCGCCTACCGCATGGAAAAGATCACTACGGATATCCTGTCGCTGGAACGCATCGAGAAGATGCATCTGGAAAAAGCGCAGCTCATGGAGCTGAACCCGCTGGTTGCAGATATTTACCATGAACTGGAAACCCAGGCCCAAGAAAAGCAGCAGCAGTATGAACTGCACGCGGTGGGCGACACGCTGCGGGTTCGGGTGGACAGCGCGCAGTTGCGCGAGGCTGCTGTGAACCTGGTCAGCAATGCCATCAAATATACACCCAACGAAGGCACAATCGCGGTGCATTTGCGCCAGGAACCCGGTTGGGCTGTGTTTGAGGTGATCGACACAGGGTATGGCATCCAGGAAGAACAGCAGGTCGGTCTGTTTCAACCCTTTTACCGGGCCTCAACCGAAGAGACAGCGCATATCGAGGGTACAGGGCTTGGGCTGCACCTGGTCAAGAATATTATCACGCGCCACAAGGGCCAGATGATCTTCTACAGTGTCTATGGATCGGGCAGCACGTTCGGGTTTCGGCTGCCGCTGGAATCTAACGGCGACACGGGCAAACCGTGACGCACATCGCTGAGCGGCTTGCTGTGCCGTGCAGGTGTCAAAGCCATCTGAAGACCGTTCGTTAAGCGAATATTTCCCATGACTGTAACAACGCCTCTTGCGTTTATGCTTCTGCTGCTGCTGGTGCCCATCATCTACCTGGGATGGCCACGCCAGCGTTTTCGCCGGGTACGCGATATCGTGAGCCTGGCGCTGCGTTCAACCATCGTCCTGCTGCTGGTGCTGGCGCTAGCAGGCGTACAGGCCGTGCAGTCTGCCGACCGTCTGGCCGTGATTTTCCTGGTCGATAGTTCGGACAGCGTGGGGGCTGTGGCGGTGGATGACGCTCTGACGCGCATCCGCACAGCGATTGCGGCGATGGACCCCAACGACGAAGCCGGCATTGTGCTTTTCGGGGCAGATGCGCAGGTGGAGCGACCCGTAAGCCCATCGCGCGAAGTCGCGCCGCGTCGTTCCGCGCCGAATACCGGCAACACCAACCTGGCGGGTGCCGTTCGGCTGGCGCTGGCAATGTTCCCGGCGGACACGGCGCGCCGGATTGTGGTGATGAGCGATGGCCAGCCCACCCTGGGAGACACCATCGCGGCGGCAGAACTGGCGCGTGCCTCCGGTGTACAGATCAGCTATGTCCCGCTCAGCCAGCAAACCGGCAGCGAAGTGCGCGTTACTGCCTTTGATGCGCCCAGTTCGGTGGCGGAGGGCCAGCCATTTGACCTGAATGTGACGGTTGAATCTGACACCGAAACGCAGGCACGTATCATTGTGTTTGCGGGCGGGGAAGAGATTCTGCGCGAGGATGTTGCGCTGCGCGCAGGCACCAACAGCCGTACCCTGACGATGCAGGGCATCGAGGCTGGTTTTCGGGATTTCGATGTCGTCGTCGAACCGCAGGGAGCAGATTACTTCTACCAGAACAACAGTCTGGCGACGTTTACGCAGATTGTCGGGCAGTCACGGGTACTGGTTGTGGCTGACAGTGAAACTGATACCCGTTATCTTATCCCGGCCCTGGAGCAGGCGGGCTTATCGGTCGATAGCGCAACGGTCGGCGAACTGCCGACGAGCGTCGCGGCTCTGCAGCAGTACCGGACTGTGGTTCTGGTCAACGTACCGGCGACACCGCTGACCAACCGCCAGATGCAGGCGATTCAGGCCTTTGTGCGCGATCTGGGCGGCGGGTTGGTGACGGTGGGCGGCCCCCAGGCTTACGGGCCAGGCGGATACTTTCAGACCCCGCTGGAGGAAACGCTGCCTCTCAACATGCAGATCACCGATCAGCAGCGCCTGCCACGCCTGACCATTGCGTACCTGATCGACCGTTCCGGCAGCATGGGCGCGACAGGCAGTGACGGCGTGCCGCGTATTGAGCTGGCGAAATCTGCTATCAATCGCTCCCTGGCGCTGCTCCAGCCCTCAGATCGGGCAGCGCTGGCCTCATTCGACGCGACGGCTTACTGGCTGGCCGAATTCCAGGATGTGCAGGATCGCAGCAGACTTCAGCAGATTGTGGCAGCGCTGCGGCCAAGCGGCGGCACAGACATCCTGGCCGGGATGCGCCTGGTGGAACGCGATATCCTGGCCGAACCGTCTGACGTCAAGCACATCATCCTGATGACGGATGGCGAATCTGACCCTACAGGCCTGGTTGAACTGACGCGCGCGCTGCGCGAAGACCATAACGTCACCACGACCACCATCTCGGTAGGTGCCCCTTCACAACTGCTCAACGATATGGCGCGCGCAGGCGGCGGCAACTATTACGTCACCCCCACTGCCGCCAGCATCCCCACGATTTTCGCGCAGGAAACCGTCCTGGCGACTCGCTCCTACATTTTCGAGGAAGACTTCAACGCCACGCTGACGGCGCGCAGCCCCATCATGGCAGGGATTAGCGCGCTGCCACAGCTTCACGGTTACGTCGGAGCCACGGCGAAACCGGCTGCACAGGTCATTCTGCGCGGCCCGGAACCCTTCCGCGACCCGCTGCTGGCTGCGTGGCAGTATGGGTTAGGCCGGTCTGTGGCGTTCACCAGCGATGCAACGGCGCGCTGGGCGTCAGATTGGGTCACATGGGAGGGCTACACCCAGTTCTGGAATCAGGTGGTCGGCTGGACGATTACAGAGGGTGGCTCGGAGAACATGGAGACGCGCGTCGTCATGGAGGGGGAACAGGCCCGCATCACGGTTGATGCACGCGGCGAAGAAGGCGGATTCCTTGATGGCCTCACCCTTCTGGCATCGGTGGTGGACCCCGAGCTGGGCAGCAGGCGCATTCCGCTGCGGCAGGTGGCCCCCGGCACCTACGAAGCGACCTTCACGCCAGAAAGTGAGGGCGCGTATCTGGTGCGCATCGCGGGGACGGAGACGGGTCAGGCGGTCGTCAGTGACCTGACCGGCTGGGTGATGAGCTATTCGCCGGAATATCTGGCGATAGGAAGCGGCGAGTCTATCCTGCCTGTAATGGCAGAGATCACAGGGGGACGCCAGCTTGCAGAGGATCTGAGCGAGGTTTTTGACCGAGACATCGTCGCGCGCGATGCCTCGACCCCAATCTGGCCCTGGATGCTGCTGGCGGCAGCGCTGCTGCTGCCATTTGATATTGGGGTGCGGCGCTTGATCGTCAACCGCAGCGACCTGCGCCGACTGCGCGTGTACATCGCCCAGCGGCTGCGCCCGGCACCCGTTGAGGAGACACCCGATGAGCGCGTTTCGACGCTGCTCGAAGCGCGCGACCGTGCCCGTCAGCGTACAACGATGGAAGGCGACACGGCAGCAGAACAGGCAGTGAGCGGCGGTGCCCGTCCGTCTGCGGGTTCGTCTGCATCCTCGTCTGCATCCTCATCTGCATCCTCATCTGTGACCCCAGACGAACCCGCTTCAGCGCTGGCAGCGATGCGCGCCCGCCGCCAGCAGCGTGAGCAGCCACCCTCTGCCGAGTCCGTCCCTGCGCCCAAACCTGACGTCGAACAGAAACCACGTTACACGCCGCCTGCCGCGTCCCGCCCTGCCAGCACGGATAATCTGGGCGCGCGGCTTCTGAAGCAGCGCCGGACGCGCGAGGATGAGGACGACGAAAAAGCATAGGCTGGCGACCCGTTTAACCCCCAGGGCGGCTGCCAGGCGCTGCTGCCGCCCCACCCTCTTCAATGCCCATCAATGCTCCTCGACGATCTGCGACGCAGACTCGTATCATGCGACAAATATCGCTATGATAGGGTGACCGCGAATTGAATCACGAATAGATTTCTGAGGTAGAGACTCATGACCGAAATTGTGATTGTTGAAGCTGTACGTACCCCTCTGGGCAGGCGCGGGGGTTGGCTGCGCGAACTACAGCCCGTGCGATTGGGCAGCAATGTGCTGTGCGAACTGCTGGCACGCGCGAACCTGTCTGCGGACGTGATCGACCATGTGATTATGGGATGTGTGAGCCAGGTTGGGGAACAGACCTTTAACCTGGCGCGCAACGTGGTGCTGGACGCCGGGCTGCCCATCGAAATCCCTGCGACGACTATCGATTTTCAGTGTGGCTCCAGCCAGCAGGCTGTACACCTGGCGGCGGCAATGGTGGCGTCTGGCCAGGCAGATGTGGTGATCGCTGGCGGCGTGGAGAGCATGACGCGCGTACCGATGGGGTCAAGCCTGGGCGATAGCCAGCCCTTCACGGACCGCATCATGGATCAGTACAACATGATCCCCCAGGGGATGGCCGCGGACGAGATCGCAGCGAAGTGGGGCATCCCCCGCGAAGAGGTGGATCAGATCGGCTACGAAAGCCACATGCGCGCGGCGAAGGCCATCCAGAATGGGTGGTTTGAGCGCGAAATCCTGCCGACTGAGGGCAAAGACGACGCCGGGAACCCGGTGATGGTGAAGGTCGATCAGGGCGTGCGCGCAAATGCCGATCTGGCCAGGATGGCGTCATTGAACCCGGCGTTTACGGGCAGCGGCGTCACCACTGCGGGGAACAGCAGCCAGATCAGCGACGGCGCAGCCGCAGTGCTGGTGATGACGGCGGAGAAGGCACGCCAGCTTGGGGTAAAGCCGCGCGCGCGCCTGCTGGCCACCGCCACAGTGGGGTCTGACCCGCATCTTATGCTCACCGGCCCGATTGGCGGCACCCGCAAAGCGCTGGCCCGCGCCGGGATGCAGGTCAGCGATATCGACCTGTTTGAGGTCAACGAGGCATTCGCGGCGGTCATCGGCATGTGGAAGCGCGAGATCGGCGCAGACCCGGAACGGATCAATGTGCATGGCGGCGCGATTGCCATCGGGCATCCGTTAGGTGCGTCTGGCGCGCGCCTGATGACGACGCTGATCAACGCGCTGGAAACGCATGGTAAGCGCTACGGTTTGCAGACAATGTGCTGCGGCGGCGGCCTGGGCACGGGTACGGTTATCGAATCCCTGGCATAGCCATATCGTAGAGCAGTCATCACATACGGCTGTCCCTTTGTGGCTATAATTCAATCATATGCACTGATACAGGGGGACAGCCGCTTATGAAACGCGTGTACGTTGTAGTCTTGATTCTGCTGGTCGCCGCCAGCAGCAGCATCGTCCGGGGGCAGGATGCCACGCCTGCTCCCTCGACCTTTGACCCGCGAGATTACGCAATGCGCGTATTCGTGGACAGCGGCTTTCTGCGCACACTGCCAGACCGCGAGTCCGACCCGGTAGGTTCGGTGTTTGAGAACGACAGCCTGGTTGGGATCGGGCGCAATGCCGATGGCACCTGGTTTCTGGTGCGGCGTCCGGGCGGCACACTGAGCGCCGGTTGGATTTCACGCGATTTGGTGCTTTATACCTTCGATGTTTCTGGCCTGCCAATGACCGACCTCACGACAGGTGTCACGGGGCCTGAAGCGGTGTACGATACGGGGATCTCGGTGATTGTTGTGCTGGAAGCCGCGCTGCGCAGCCAGCCGTATCTGGATGCGGAAGGCATCGGGATACTGCCCATTCAGCGCACCATCCCGGCGCTGGCGCGCACCGCAGACTCGGCATGGGTCAAGGTCAATTATCTGGGCACGGTGGGATGGGTGGCCGAGTTCCTCATTCGGGTGCGCCCAGAAATCGCGGATCTGCCTGTTGAGCAGTTCAGCGCCGGGGGTGCGGACTCCGGGGGGCCGCGCCTGCCTGTGACCATTGTTCCCGCAGCCGCCCAGCGTGCCCAGGTACAGCGCATCCGCGATTTCGCCAGGCCGCTGCTGGCTGTTTCCGACACGCTGACGGTGTTCTGGTCGCAAATCCTCACCGGAGAGACCGTGCGCTGTAACCCACCTGCTGCGGCGCTCTACCCGAATTACACCTACACCGTGCGCGATCTCTATGAACTGCCTGAAATTGGGCGCAACGCGCGGCTGCTGAATGGCGCTGTGGCAGCGCTCAATGAGTCGCTGGAAACATCGCAGACCTGCGGCGTTTATTTCGCCGATGAAGCCAGCCGCGCCTATGCGCGCGCGCTCAGCGCGTCCAGCCAGTTCCAGCTTGTGCTGTCCCGCATGGACAGTGTCGAAGCAGTGATCGCTGAGGAATAGACGCGGGTGAGCTGTTTTGCCCTCACCCCCCGCCTCCTCTCCTCAACTTGTTGTGGGAGAGGCGGCGCAAAACTGCTTTTGAAAGTCCCTCTCCCCGCGAAGCAGTGGGAGAGGGATTTAGGGTGAGAGAGATTCGCCAACAGCATCTGTTTATGCTGCGCCAGGGATAGCACGCCCCCGACGCAGCATTGCGCTTTTAGAAGCGCTTACAGAATTCGGGTTTCAGCACCTGGCGCAGCATTATGTTTACAGAAGCGGGGATTTCGCCGGTGAAAGCCACGCCGCTTTAGCCGCCAGCGCGCGTCACTTGGGTTCAATCACCGCTGCGCCGTCCAGATACGGGCGCAGCGCTTCCGGGATCACTACCGTACCATCGGGGCGCTGGTAGTTCTCCAGAATGGCGATAATGACACGCGGAGCCGCCAGCCCGCTGCCATTCAGGGTGTGGACGAACTGTGTCTTCTTGCCCTCCGTGGGACGATAGCGGATGTTGGCGCGGCGCGCCTGGAACGCTTCGGTGTTGCTGCACGAGCTTACTTCGAGCCATTCCCGGCTGCCGGCAGCCCACACTTCCAGATCGTATTTCTTCGCGGCGCTGAAGCCCAGGTCACCCGTGACGATTTCAAGGCGACGGAAGGGCAGCGCCAGCGCCCGGCAAACATCGGCGGCAGCCTCCACCAGCGACTCTAGCTCGGCGTAGCTGGTTTCGGGCGTGGTGAACTTATACAATTCCACTTTCTGGAACTGGTGGACCCGCTTGATGCCGCGCACATCGCGCCCGGCACTGGTCTTCTCGCGGCGAAAACACGGTGTATTGGCGACATAGTACAGCGGCAGATGCGCTTCCTCCAGGATCTCGTCCCGGTACAGGTTTGTGATGGCGACCTCTGCCGTCGGCAGCATATAGACATCCGCGTCCGGGTCGAAGTAGACGACATCGCGGAACTTGGGGAACTGCCCCGCGCCATACATCATGTCTTCTTTGACGAAGAACGGCACATACAGCTCTTCAAAACCGTGACGGCGGGCGCTGTCCAGAAACAGGTTGATCAGCGCGCGCTGAAGCCGTGCCCCCCAGCCTTTAAGGACGTAGGCACGCGACCCAGCCAGTTTGACGCCGCGCTCAAAGTCGATGACCTCCAGCGCAGGGCCAAGTTCCCAGTGCGGCTTCGGCTCAAAGTCGAATTCGGGCATTGCGCCTTCCGGCGTCCAGGCGATATTGTGTTCGTCACTGTCGAACACCGGTACGCTTTCGTGAGGCAGGTTGGGAATCCACAGCAGTTCTCGCTGCAGGTCTTCCTCCACCACGCGGATCTGATCGTTGAGGCGGTTAACGTTCTCACCCATTTCACGCAGGGCGTCGGTCAGCAGGTCAAGCGCACCCGCGTTTTCGCCAGCAGTATCCGCCGCCTGCTGGCCCTCCATAAGCGCGGCTGCCCGGTCATAATCGCCAGCGCGGATGGCGGTAACGGCGCTAAGCGCCAGCGCCGCGCGTGCGGCATCGTCCAGTTTCTTGTCACCACGCAGGCGGCCCATGCCCTTGTTAAGTTTGTTGCGCTGGGCCTGCACGGTTTCACTTTCGGTCAGCAGTGTGCGCCGCTGGCGATCCAGGTCGGCCACCGCAGCTACGCGGCGCACGGCTTCAGGATCGTTCAGTTTCGCCAGTTGTTCTGTGACCCATTCCGGTTTTTCCCGAATCAGGGTGATATCAATCATTAGCCTTTTTACTCCCTTGGTGGTTGCACAGTGCGTTGTTCGTCTGGGTTGGCCGATACATGAGGTCGCGGGCGGCGCGGCAGGGGGCGTGTAAAGTCGCGGTAGAGCCGCACCGCAGCCAGCGACAGACCGATAAGAATCGTTCCCAGTATCAGCGCGTCGAAAATTTCGCGTGTCAGAAAATCCATTGCCTGTCCCATAAACTAAACGCCCCGCCCTGACCGTCAGGACGAGGCGTGATAACCTCGCGGCGGTGGACGACTCCGGTTAGGGTGCGGTGGGGCCTGAAGCTTCTGCTGTGCCCGCAGACGATTCGGCAGCAGAAGAAGACGCGGACGAAGACCCGTCAAGCTCCATCCAGGTGGGCAGCGTAAAGCTGAAGGTGGTGCCTACGCCCTCTTCGCTGGTAAACCACAGGCGTCCGTTCATGGCTTCGATCTCCTGTTTACACAGATAAAGACTTAACCCGTATCCGAATTCGCCGATAATCTGCGGCTGCCGGGCGCGCTGGAAAGGTTCGAAGACGCGTTCCTGCTCTTTTGCCCGGATACCATAGCCCTCGTCGCTGATGTCGAACTGCACAACCTGGCCTTTCAGATGTGCCTTGACTCTGACGGGAGCAGCTTTCATGCTGTACATGATAGCATTGCGTAAAATATCGTGCAAGACCCGCGTCAGGTACAGCGAAGATGCCGCGACCGCCAGCTTGGACGGAACGTCCAGCTTAACGCGCGCACGCACGTCTGTGACATCGGTTTCCGGGTCAACCAGGTTGATTTCGTCCAGGCGTTCGGCGAAATCCTCAAAGAAATCCAGGATGGCCACGCGCCGCCGCCGCGCCTTCACGATCTCGCGCAGCCGCCCTGTACGGATGTTCTCCAGCCGTTCCAGCATCTCTACCAGCCGTCCCACGCGGTGCATGTGGACATCTACCAGGCGGGTAAAGCCGCCGATACGGCGCTGGAGCATCTCTACTGACTCATCCGGCTTGTGCAGGCTCATGGACTGCTTGATAAGCTCCATGTGGCCGATTGTAGCATGAATGGCATCGCCGATTTCGGTGCGGAAGCGCTCCATGACACTGGTCATCGCTGTCCAATCCGGCACATCCAGCGTGATCATCGTATAGACATCGCCATCGTTGCCCTGCACCGCCGCTGCCCAACAGGGAATATATTCACCAGAGCGAAACGTGCTGAAGCGCACAGGGCGTTCAGATTTGAGCGCACGGCTGCGAATGGCGTCAATCGTTTCGTCCGGGTTGTTCTGGCGGGTGTTGAACAGCACCGAAGCGGCGGACCACCCTTCCGTTTTGAGGACGTTAAGATCCGTACCGAGAATGGTGCGCGCCGCCAGGTTTTCCACCAGCAGTTTGCCCTCGGCATTGAAGATCACAACACCCTGTCCCAGGCCGTCCAGCACGGCCTGCAAATCAATCTTATTATCCAGTGACATCCTATAACTCCGCTGCCGGTAATAAATGGGGATGAGTCAAGAAACCGGCGTATGACTAATTCTATCTTTTTTTCGCGTGCGCGCTATTTATTGGCGGCAGTCACAAAGTCAGCCCTGAGTTTTTGCCGGAAATTGCGGTAGACTTGAC
>CAZQIJ010000021.1:0-23227 GCA_964592955.1 uncultured Anaerolineaceae bacterium | reverse complement strand
GCTCAGTGCCGGTCAGGTGAGGCAAAAAGGACAGAACATGGGTGTGGCAGACGCGAAGACGAAGGCGATGCAGGTTTATGATCTGCTGGTGCAGACCTATGGGCTTCAGCCCTTGAGGGCGCGCCGGGACCCGTTTCACGAACTGATCTCCACGATGCTAAGCCACCGCACCTCAAACGCCAACGAAGCGCTGGCCTACCAGCGCATGAGGGCACGTTTCCCTACCTGGGAAGCGGTCCGCGATGCGCCGCTGCACGCGCTCATTGACGCCGTTTCTCCCGCCACGTTTCCGGAAGTCAAAGCGCCAAATATTCAGCGCACGCTAAGCATTATCCTGGAGGAGCGCGGCGAAGCCTCAATCGACTTCCTGGCACACCTGCCGGTTGATGAGGCGCTGGGATGGCTCACCGCGCTTCCAGGTGTCGGCATCAAGACGGCTACCCTGGTACTGCTGTTCTGCTTCTTTAAGCCTGTCATCCCGGTAGATACCCATGTTCACCGGGTGAGTATGCGGTTAGGCGTGCTGGGCAGCAAGGTCAGCGCCCAGGCAGCGCACGGCATGCTGCTGGAGCTTCTTCCCCATGAGCCGCAGGTACTGCTCACCTATCACAAAGACATGCTGCGGCACGGCCAGCAGATCTGCACCTACAGTCACCCTAAGTGCGAACGCTGCCCCCTGCGCGGCATCTGCGATTACTATGCGGCCCTCACAAATGCGAAAACATCCAGCCCGGCAACGTGAAAAGGGGGGCGTTTGTGCCCCCCAGGATTTCTATGCAGTGCATGATTACGACGCGATGCGCGATCTCTAGCGCGCGTTGACCCGCGTCAGTTCAACCAGCTTGCCGCGCAGGTAACTGCGGCGCATCTGGCGCAGCACACGCTCGACATGCGCTTCTTTGACATCGACAAAAGTCTGGTCGCGCTGAATGTCGATAGCGCCGATGTCCTTACCCGGAATGCCGGCCTCGCTGGCGATGGCACCCACAACATCACCTGGGCGAATGCCCTGCTCGCGCCCAACGTTCAGCATCAGGCGCACCATGCCAGGCTCGTTTTTCGCACTGCGGCGCGAGCCACGCGAACCGCCGTCGGGATCGTCACGGAATTCGCGCCCGTCGCGGCGGCGTGGGCCAGTATCGCGCCCGTCGCGGCGCGGACGGCGGTCCGCATCTTCGCGCACCGGCTTGATATGATCAACCGGACGGCGGTACTCATCATCGCGGGCGAGCCGTAGTGCAGAAGAAGCGATCTCCTCAAGGCTAAGGCCCGACTGCTGCATTTCATCAATGAGCGCCACTTCTGGCTGAAGGTCTTCTTCCAGCATGCGCTTGAGATTGTCTACGAACCGTGCGTTACGCTTGGCGCGCACATCCTCAAGGAGGGGCAGTTCTTCACGCGCGATGCGCTGCTTGGTGAACTGCTCCATATTGGCAAGGCGGCGGCGTTCACGCGGCGTTACCAGCGTGATGGCGATTCCAGAGCGGCCCGCGCGCCCGGTACGGCCAATGCGATGCACATAGTCTTCCGGGTCATACGGGATATCGAAATTGAAGACGTGCGAAACATCCTGAATATCGACACCACGCGCGACCACGTCGGTTGCAACGAGTATCGGAAGCTGACCGTTGCGGAAGCGGCGCAGCACAGCTTCGCGTGCCGCCTGGTTCAGCTCTCCATGCAGCGCATCTGCTGTAAAGCCGCGTTCCAGCAGGGCCTCTGCCAGTTCAGCAGAGCCGGTACGGGTACGGGTGAAGATCAGCGCGCTTTTCATGTCCTCTGTCTCCAGCAGGCGGGAAAGCGCGGCCAGCTTGGAGTCTTCATGAACAAGGTAGTAGCGCTGTTCGGTAAGCGCGACGGTGAGCTGCTCGCGCTTGACAGCGATCACCACCGGATCGTGCATGTAATTCTCTGCCAGGGTGCGAATATCGTCTGAAAATGTGGCAGAAAACAATGCCGTCTGGCGCTGCTTTGGAACGCTTTGCAGGATCGCCTCCACATCCTCAATGAAGCCCATCTTCAGCATTTCGTCCGCTTCGTCCAGCACCAGATAGCGCACATGGCTAAAATCCAGCGTAGAGCGGTTGATTAGGTCGAGCAGGCGTCCCGGTGTGCCAACAATGATGTGCGGTGCCCGTTCCAGGCGTTTGGCCTGCCGGTCATACGACTGACCGCCGTAGATGGCCAGCACACGTACACCCAGGTATTGGCCATAGCGATAGATCGTGTTGGAAACCTGACCGGCCAGTTCACGGGTTGGCGTTAAAACCAGTGCCTGAATTCCCGATGCGTGAAAATCCATGTTCTGCAACATGGGCAGCGAAAACGCGGCAGTCTTGCCGGTTCCGGTTTGTGCCTGTCCCATCACGTCGCGGCCTTCCAGCAGCGCGGGTACAGCACTTATCTGTATCGGTGTTGGGGTTTCGTACCCCGATTCAGCCAGCGCATGAAGAATTTCGGGGCGCAGGTGAAGAGATTCAAATGTTTCCATCTGTGGTTCGTTCCTGTATCTACTTGTCTGTTTGACATTGAGCGTGTAGTGCCGGGTGAAAGTCCTGCTGGGCGTTACCTGACCTAGGTTAAACGCGCCCGGTAATTTCTGTGCTAACCCGTGCCAATCCCACCAGCGCTAAGCTGTCAATACAGGCAACACAGAAAATCCCCACCAGAATGACGAGGTTCAGAGGATAATTTACGCAACACCCCAACAGTTTACCAGTATCCGTCGTAATTTAGAAGTGTGTGTTAGGTGACAGGAAATCTCTGGTGAGAAACCTGGAGTCTTTGTGAAGCATTTGGCGTTATAATTAAGGCACTGTTACGGAATACTACAAAGAGAATACTTATGACAAACGCCAAAGTACGCCCCATCATGGACGGTGTTCGCATTCGAGAAAAACCTGTGGATGGCAACCCCATAGGTATGGTACATACACGTGATAGTTTAGACGCATTGGAACCCGCAGATATTACCAAACAGAAAGTGGGAACTGCCGGCCAGTGGCTTCAGGTTCGCACCCCTGCCGGGCTCATCGGTTTTGTTGCAGCAGAATTTCTTGCACTTGAGTCGATTCCAGAGACAGCCAGCGGGGCGGCTTCTGCCGCCGAAGAACCGCTTTACCTCAAACCCACCACTGAAGGGCTGCGCGTGCGCGACAAAGCGGTTACTGGAAAACCGATAGGCCAGCTTTACAACCGAGACACCATTCAGTCACTCGAACCGGTAGAAGACACGAAAGCGAAAATCGGTTCAGCAGAGGCGTGGATCAACATTCGCACCGACAGCGGGCTTACCGGCTTTGCCGCGGCCAAATACCTTCAACTGGCAGACGCGCCAACGGTGACTGTCCAGGCGCAAACAGCGGCACCTGCGGAAGCAACAGCGCAGCAAACCCCCTCGCCAGTAAGCGCCAAAACAAACATCCTGGGTATGAATCTCGATGTGTTTCACCCGCTCGGGCTGCCTGACCCTTCGCGCCTGGGGGGATTAGGCTGGGTGCGCTTTGGCTACAACGTCTCTATGGGCAAAGGGTCGCAGGACATTGACGAAGCCTACAGGGTCTACCGTCCAATCGCGGAAAAATATGCCCGCGCGGGGTATAAAGTACTGTTCACCTTCACCCACCAGACTTATGGCGAAGGCGTCAACGAGTTCTGGCCCTGGCCGAACATGACTGACGGCAAATGGCAGATACTGACCACGCGCTTCACAGACATGATCGGTCGCATCGTGAAGCAGTACGCAGGCCAGAATATCGTCCACGCCTGGCAGATCTGGAATGAACAGGATGCGCCGATTGGGGCAGTCGCATCTGTACCCATGTCTCCGGCCAACTATGCCCACCTGCTGGCAGAATCGATCAGGACGATTCGGGCGATTGACCCGACAATGCTTGTCATCACCGGTGGTCACACTGGCGGCCCCGGTCCAGGCTCCAATTACGCCGCTGCCACCATCAAAGCCCTGCCTGCCGGGATCCTCCCGGACGGAATCGCGTCCCACCCTTACGGTCGCGGCACGACACCGGGCGACCGCTACTGCAACTGGGGTCATATCGAAGACGAACTGAAGGCCTACAGTGCGATTCTACCGAACAAACCGATCTGGTTAACGGAATGGGGCGCACTGGACAAAGAAGGCGACCCGGCGGATAAACTGGCACAGTACGCGGCAGACTTCATGAACTATGTCCAGCAGCGCTATCCTGGCAAAGTGGCTGCGGCCATCTGGTATGCATGGGCTATGGGCATGCACAACGGTTACGGCCTCGTGGGACGTGACGACAAACCTGTTCAGCCATTTCATGATCGCTTCCTGGCGCTGCGGGTAGAGTACTAATCGACTATAACAGAAAGCCCTGCCGGTGTGCGACAGGGCTTTCCTGTTAAGACAGGTCAGTGTTAGATGTCCAGATTGCGGACGCGCTTGGCATGGGTCTGGATGAAGCGGCGGCGCGGCGGAACGCTGCTGCCCATCAGCATATCGACTACGCGATCTGCCTCGGCTGCATCGTCAATCGTCACCTGTAGAAGTGTGCGGCCTTCCGGGTTCATCGTCGTATCCCACAGTTGGTCGGGGTTCATTTCACCGAGACCCTTATAGCGCTGCACGTTAACGCGCTCAGGATTATTGTACTTCTGCAGCGCCTTCGCCAGCAGCTCCGTTTCGTGCATACCGGGTTCGTTGTAGACGTATTCCATATTCTTGCCGTCTTTCAGGCGGAAGATAGGCGGCTGCGCGATATAAAGGTGCCCTTCACGAATCACGGCCTGCATCTGGCGGAAGAAGAAGGTCAGCAGCAGCGTGCGGATGTGACTGCCATCGACATCCGCATCGCACATCAGGATGATCCGCTCGTAACGCAGGCGCGCAACATCAAAGTCTTCGCCGATGCCCGTGCCCATTGCGGAAATCAGTGCTTTGATTTCGTTGTTATCCAGCAGCTTATCCAGGCGGGCGCGCTCTGTGTTCAGGATCTTCCCGCGCAGCGGCAGAATCGCCTGGAAGTGCCGGTCGCGCCCCTGCTTTGCGCTGTTGTGAACAAAGACGCCTGCTGCCAGCGCGAAGTTATGGGTTTCCGGCACCTCGATATCGTAGACATCCATTGTCTGGTGCAGCCACTCAGCGCGGACGATACGATAGTTATCCTGCTCCTCTGCTTCGCGTAGGTGTTCTATGCTTCGCTCGAAATAGCGATCCCCGAAGGTTGTGCGAGGGTAAACCTCAACCGCAGCAGCAGCAGAAATCGTCTTGCGATAGTAAGTTTCATTATACTCACGCTGTTCCGCTGCATCGTTCAGAAGTTCCCGCGCATCAGACGGCGTGCGATGAAATGGCATCAGTGCGTCGGATGGTGTCAGCGTCTCGGCGGGTTTATAGCTCCCATCACGCAGCATGAAACGATGGTCGGCAGTACAGGTAATGGTCTCACCTGTATCGAGGGTGATGCGGATGACTTTGGCATTTCGCCTGGTGACCCGCGCATGAAGCGCGCGCTGAAGGCCGACTGTGCCGTCCTCACGTAGGGTGTAAACGAAATGTTCCCTGCCCGCTGCCTGTTCCGCGACAAGCTGCGTGAACGGGAGATTGCGACCATCCGCAAGCGCAACTTCTGTATCCCCGGAGAAACATCCACCGGCGCTGTCACCTTCCACGATGTACAGCTCTGAACCCTGGCCATGACGCGAACAGTCCGCCAGTTTGCCCGGCAGCGACGAGCTTTCGAGCAGGCTCGGCCCACTGCGCACCAGGTCACGCGCCTTCTTCGCGGCTTCGCGGGCGCGTTTGCTGGTCATGCATTTGTCGATGATCTTGCGCGCTTCACGCGGATTAAGTTCCAGGAACTCGTTGAGCGCTTCAGAGACGACCTGCGATACAGCCCCCTGCACCTCTGGATTCAGCAGCTTGACTTTGGTCTGGCTTTCAAACTGCGGGTCTGGATGACGCACGCTGACGATGGCGGTCAGCCCCTCCAGCGTATCATTACCGGAAAAGTTCACATCCTTCTCTTTGAGCATGCCAGCCTTGCGCGCATAGCGGTTAATTGCGCTGGTGATGGCTGAGCGCAGACCGGTGAGGTGCGAACCGCCATCCGGGGTGCTGATGGTATTGGCAAAGGCCAGCTCGGTGACGTTGGCGGTGTCGTTATACTGGAAGGCCACTTCAACACCAATGCTCAGGGAACCGCGCTTTTCCAGCGATACCTCAACCTCACGGTCTGCATAAACCGGTTCGTGCAGCACGTCACGGTTGCGGTTCAGATAGCGGACGAATGACCGCAGCCCACCTTCAAAATAGTAGGTGATTTCGCGCGGGAAGGGCTTTACGCGCTCATCGCGCAGGGTGAGAGTCACTTTGCGCGTTACAAAGGCCATTTCGCGGAAGCGCTGTGCCAGTGTCGCAAAACTGAACTCATTGTTTTCCATGATGTTGAAATCCGGGACAAACGTCTGGGTTGTCCCAGTTCCTTCACCGGGTTCCAGGGGGCGCACTTTCTCTACCGGGGTCACCGGTATGCCGGCGTTATACACCTGCCGCCACAAGAACCCCTCACGGCGGATTTCTGACTGCAGTTCGGCGGAAAGCGCATTAACCGCAGAGACACCCACACCGTGCAAACCACCGCTAACCTTATATGCGGCCCGGTCAAACTTACCACCCGCGCCAATGCGAGTCATAACCAGTTCCAGCGTCGAGATCCCTTCCTTGGGATGCATCCCCACCGGGATACCGGCACCGTTATCTGTGACCGAAACGTAGTTGGCGTCGTGCAGGGTGACGACAATCTGATCGCAGCGACCGGCCAGCGCTTCATCAATCGAATTATCCACCACCTCGTAAATCAGGTGGTGCAGCGCGCGAATATCCGTACCGCCCACATACATCCCAGGGCGCTTGCGGACATGCTCCATTGGAGCTAGAGCGTCAATCATGCTTTCGTCGTATGCTTGCGACGGAGCGGTTTCAATATCCGCCATGTGAACTCCTCTTATCTCTCAATTCTTCATACCAAACAACACAGGAATCCCGGAAGTCAGCTTTCGGAATTCGACACCGTCATGCTACGGTTTTAGCCGTCAAACTCGCCCCTTCTCTTCATTTATTATACACCACTCTGGATAGGCTCACAATAGGGGGTAGAGGTGCAACCTTCAGAATGACGGCTAAGTAACTGCAGCGCGAGTGCAATTAAGGCTAAACCGCCCTCACCCTAAATCCTGCTCCCTGGGGAGCAGGCCAGGGGGATGACGGTTTCATGCGCAACACAGGGCTGCATCACTGCACGGCTAAGCCTTGCCAAGCCAGTTGACAGCCGCATTCGGCAGCCCTTCCAGACTGCCATACTCAACAGTGCAGTCCGGCAGGGATTCCAGAAATGCAGTCCCATAGCTCTTGGTCAGAATGCGGCTGTCGAAGATGGTCACCACACCGCGATCGGTACTCGTGCGGATCAAGCGCCCGAAACCCTGGCGAAAGCGCAGCACGGCGTCCGGCACTGCAAACTCTGCGAAAGCGTCGCGGTAGGTATCTGCACGTGCCGAGAAGATGGGGTCGGTGGGGACGGCAAACGGCAGACGGGTTAGCACCAGGGCAGAAAGTGACTGTCCCGGAATATCGATGCCTTCCCAGAAACTGCGTGTACCGAGCAGGACGGCCTTCTCGGTCGAACGGAAACCATCCAGAAGGGCCTGCCTGCTCGTGCCATCGCTCTGGTCATAAACGGAGATGCCGCCCAAAGCCAGGCGGGGGGTAATGGCCTGTGCGGTCTGCCTCAGGTGCGAGTAACTGGTGAACAGCGCCAGCACGCGCCCGTTCAGCGCTGCCGCCAGTTCAATAATCCCACGTTCCACCGCGCGCTGGTATCCGTGCCGCTCATTGGGTTCAGGGATATCCTGCGGCAAATAGATCAGGGTCGATGTACGATAGTTGAACGGCGATCCCACTTCCACCGCCTGAACTTCGTGCTTTTCGGCATGCAGGCGGTTGCGCAGATACTCAAAATCTTCACCCGCGCGCAGCGTCGCGCTGGCCAGGATGACGCATTCTTTCTTATGCCACAAATGCTGCTCGATCAGCCCGCCCACATGCAGCGGTGCGCTGTTGATGCTGGGCAGCTCTTCTGCGCCGCTGCCCAGGCTGATCCAGTAGATGGTATTCGAGTCTGGCGTATGGGTAAAGGCCGAAAGCTGTTTGTGGACATCCGTCAGGTAGGTGGATGCCGTTTCGGTGCTGTAGACGAAATCCGCAAAGCCGGGAATCTGATGCACAGAAAGCTTGTGCAGCGCTTTGGTCAGGCGCAGCATCGCATCGCTGATGACCTCGAAAAACTCGGCCAGGGTTTGCCAGGCGGCCTGCAAGTGGCCGAAACTCGCACGCTCGCGCTGCTGTGGAACAATCCGCACCAGCGTCAGATACTCCTGGGATCGCAGGTTGTGAATATCTTTGAGGAAGGTGTGAAGCTGCGTAAAGAACGCTGTGACGTGCGACTGCATCAGCGTGGCGGCCTCGTCAATCATCTGGATAAACACTTCCAGCCGGTTGAAATCCTTATCAGGAACATGCCCCCGCACGTTATGCAGAAGTTCTCCCAGCAGTCCGCGATTTGGCCCACCCAGATCCATCAGGCGGCGCATCAGCGCGCTCTGATCCACACGAAAATTCATCCCGTTGGTAACTGCTTCTTCGAGCTGGTGCGCTTCATCCACAATCACATACTGGTACTCTGGCAGCACCTGGTTTTCCGAAACGGCATCAGAAATCAGGAGCGCATGGTTGACGATCAGCAGATGCGCAGAGTCCGCAGCTTTGCGCGCCTTATAGAACGGGCAAGCGCCCTGCATCTGAGACTCGCAGCGGTGCAGTGTACAGCCTTCATCCTCGGCGCTCAAACGGTGCCAGATGACGCTTTCGACCGGTCCGCGCAGGCTGATTTCGCCACGATCCCCGGTATCGCTTTCCAACATCCATATGAGGATTTTGGCGAAGGTGCGCAGCTCCACCAGGCTCGTTGGGCGGCGGCGGCGCACCGCCATAAGGCGGCGCGGGCAAAGATAATTCGAACGCCCTTTCAGCACCGAGGCTTCAAACGGTATGTCCAGCGCTTCACGCAGCAGCGGGATGTCGTTCTCAAGCAGTTGATCCTGGAGGTTGAGGGTGTTGGTTGAAATCACGACGGGCTGAGCATTCTGGGTTGCAAACAGCGCCGCGGGAATCAGATAGGCCAGCGACTTGCCTGTCCCTGTGCCAGCCTCAACCAGCAGATGGCGCTGGTTATTAAAAGCCTCTGCGACCGCCACAGCCATTTCGGTCTGCTGCGCGCGCTGTTCATAGCCGGGCATACGCTTCGCAAGTCCGCCGTCCGGGCCCAAGAGTGCCTCTACCTGTGCGACCGCTACCGGGCGCGCAGCTTCAACAGGTACCAGCGCAGGGCGTGCATCGCGGTAGGGTGTGAAGATGTCGCTGCTGCCACTTTCCGAAACACCGTGCCGCAGTGCGGCCTCAATAACCGCCGTCGCATCCCAGTTCAGGCCCCGGCTGGCGTCCACAATCTCCTGAAGGGTCGCGCGTGGCAGCGACAGCATCTTATGCCACAACGCATCAAACAGCAGGGCTGTGGCGCGGGCGTCATCCAGCGCACGATGCGCATTTTCCAGCACGATGCCCATCGCAGAGGTCAGGCTGTTGAGGTTGTATCGCGCCGCACGCGGCAGCAATATCGAAGCCAGGTCATAGGTGTCAATGCGCTGATTACCCTTCAGCAAACCATAGCGGCCCTGCAGAAAGCCCATATCAATGCTGATGTTGTGAGCAATGATGGGTGAATCTCGCGTGAATTCGCTGATGCGTGGCAGTACCTGGTCTATGCGCGGCGCACCAATGACATCCTGATTGCTGATCCCGGTAATGTGTGTAACGTGCTGCGGAATAGGGATACCGGGATCAACCAGGGTTGAAAATTCGGCGATCACCTTACCATTCTGCATGCGCACGGCTCCCACCTCGATGATGAGGTCATTCGCCGGATCAAGTCCTGTGGTTTCGAGGTCAATCGCGACCAGATCAGCCCACATGCGTGGCTCCATTCTAAGTGTCTTCTAAAGTAAAGTCCGATTATAACACAGGTGGGGGGGTAACTGCGCCTGAACAGCGGGCACAGGGTCCATTCGGATTTTGAAGCAGGTTTTGTGTTGTTCAGGACGGCACACAGGCATACTGTCATCCGGGGTAGTCTTATGATCCAGTGACTTGTGTGCGCAAACGGTGTTGTGTAACTACAATTGAAGTAGTTAAGCCAGGTTCTGTTCACATTCCTGGCGGCCATATGCACTTAAACAGGCACAAATATCAACAGACCCTACTCAGGTATTGCATTTGAGGCGAACTCGCGCTCACCCTGATTTGCGCTCCTCACCGTCGCTTCGCGGCCAGGGAGGGGACTTCAGGCTGTTTCAGACAAAAAAGGAGCCACCGATTTGGGCGGGCAGAGACATTGCCCCGCCCCGACGAGTGATGGATCATTTTCTTGGAATAGCCTTAGAACCTAACCGGTGCTTGTACCCCCTTTTTGCAGTGCAGTATTTGGCACAAGGGGCAGGGGCTGAGCGCTTCATGTGCAATACAGACCTGAATCGTTACCGATAGCCTGGTTGTTCGCAGCTTGCGGTGTCTCGCATTTGCGGTGTCTCGCGTTCAAAGTAAAGGTGAAAGCGCTTGTACAGTTATGTTACTCTGATCACTCATGAAGCCTACGTTATCGCAGCGCACGCGCTGTCACGCTCGCTGAAAATGGTCGGCGCGCGCTGGCCGCTCACGGTCCTGACGATGGAGCATTTTCCCGGCTGTGACGAATTAGAAGCCCTGGGATGCCGCATCGTCAGTGTCGCGCAGATGCCGCACTCTGAAGCGTTTCGCGCCCGCCACACGCGAGAAGCGCAGCACGCGGCAGCGCCATTCACCAAAGGCCGGAAACCGGAATTTGCGACACCGCTCCACAATTTCCTGAAACTGCGGCTGTGGGAACTGGACATGTTCGAACGCGTGGTCTTTCTGGATGCCGATACCCTTGTCGTCCAGAATATTGACCGGCTGTTCGGGTATCCTGAATTCTCCGGCGCGCCAAACCTCTATGAGTCTCTGGCAGATTTCCACCGCCTGAACAGCGGCGTGTTCGTGGCACAGCCATCCCGCCAGACCTTTAATGCCATGCTGGAACGGCTCGAACAGCCAGAAGCATTCTGGCGACGCACCGACCAGACCTTCCTGGAGACCTATTTTCCGGATTGGCACGGCCTGCCATACGTGTACAACACGCTTCAGTATGTGTGGTTCAACCTGCCTGAACTGTGGAACTGGGCGCAGATTCGCGTGATTCATTACCAGTATGAGAAACCCTGGGAATCGGATCATCCCAAGCGCGATCTGCTGTCGCCGCTGATCACCGTGTGGGAGCATGTGCTGGAACATGGTACCCTGCCTGCTGAACTGCCCGCACCACCTGCCAGCACACAGCGGAAGGCGTACTATGGCTGACCAGCTTCCGAAAGCCACACGGCGCGCACTGCTGCTCGACTTCGACGGAGTCCTGGTTGATTCTGAGCCGCTGAATTTCGAAACGTGGAACATGACCTTCCGCGAGATGTATGGGCGGCACCTCGAACGTGATCACCGCGTCATGGTTGGGCTGTCGCTGCGTGACATCCTGCGCCTGTGGACCCATGCCGAAGACTTCCCACCCCTGGAGCTTACACCGGATGTTGAACGCGCCCTGCTGAACCGGAAGACCGAACACTTCTTCGCGCAGGCCGGGCAGCGCCTTCGCCCAACAGCAGGCAGCGTGGAGCTCATCAGACATCTGCGCGCGGCGGGGTGGTATGTGGCGATTGTGTCGCGGTCGGCGCGGTTACGGCTGGTACGTATTCTCGATCTCATCCACATGCCCGCCCTGTTTGACCTCGTCCTTGGCGGTGAGGATGCCATTCACCCCCGAACCGACCGGAAGGATTATGCCCTGGCGTGTACACTGCTGCGCGCCGCCCCTGCCGACTGTGTCGTGGTTGAAGACAGTGTCACCGGCATTGAAGACGCCTGCCGTGCGGGCGTTGGCAGCGTTATGGGCATGACGACTTCGCTTTCAGCCGAGGTGCTGAAAGCAGGAGGGGCAAATATGGCTATCGAAACGCTCGCAACGCTGGTCGCGCTGCACCAGCAAGACAGACTATGAATAGGTTTTCTGAAAGAGCAGGCTCATGTCCAGAATCATTGCCGTGACCGGGGCCACCGGTTACATTGGCCGTTACCTGCTGGATGAACTTCACCGGCAGCAGGTTTCAGTGCGCGCGCTCGTCCGTCCTATTTCGTCCCTCGATGGCTTTAACGGACCTGTGGAGTGGGTCGAAGGGGATATGCGCAATTCCGAAGCCCTGCGCACCCTCGTTCAGGGCGCGAGTGCGGTTGTTCACCTTGCCTACGAACATTCGCCAGGGCGCTATCGTGGGGGAGAGGGTGTCGATCTGTCGTCCTGGATCGAGGCCAACGTGAATGGTTCGCTTAGGCTTATCGTGGAAGCGCGCGATGCCGGGGTGCGGCAGTTTATCTTCCTTTCCAGCCGGGCCGTTTTTTCGCGCACAGAGCCGGGGCGCGAGCTGAATGAGACGCACCCGGTATCCCCGGATACCCACTATGGCGCATATAAGGTCGCAGTCGAAGCCTTTCTCCAATCATTCGCGCGGGTAGAGGGGATGCGCACCTGCGCGATCCGTTCGACGGGGGTCTACGGGTTATCCTGGCCGCCGGAACGCTCCAAGTGGTGGGGGCTGATTACGGCTGTGCTGCGCAATGAACCGGTCAAGACCAGCAGCGGCGGCACCGAGGTACACGGGAGCGATGTCGCGCGTGTCATCTGGGAAGTGATCGAACGCCGGGATCTGCCGCTGGATATTGTGCATGTGAGTGATTTGTACGTTACCCACCGGGATGTTGTACGTTTGGCGCGCCAGTTTTCGGGCCGCACGGGTTCGCTTCCGCTGCCGCCCACTGCGCCGCTCACCAATCCGCTGGTCTGCGGTCGCCTGGAAGACCTGGACATCAAACTGGGTGGAATCCTGCTGCTGGAAGAAACGATTTCCCACATGGTGCATACCGCAATGAAACAATTGTATTAACTAACGTATATGAACACGCGCTTTAACGTTTAAGATTTTTACCCGCGTAACTTTCCCGAATGCGTGCTGTTATCAAGGGTGTGATACGACACCTCGCAGATGCGCACTGCAACATCTGCAAGTGAGACAACATCAGATAAGGAGAACGACGATGCGGGTATTAATTCTGGGTGGCGATGGCTATTTAGGCTGGCCCCAGGCGCTGTATCTTTCTAACCAGGGCTATGAGGTAGCCGTTTTTGACAATCAGGCCAGGCGGCAATTTGACCTGAAACATGGCTACGACAGCTTACTGCCCATTCAGACCATTCATCGCCGTATTCAGCGCTGGACCGAACTGACCGGAAAACACATCATCAACTATCATGGTGACACCACCGACTACGCTTCATTGTCGCGCGCTTTTGAAGAATTTCAGCCTGAAGCGGTTGTGCATTTTGCAGAGCAGCGTGCAGCACCGTTTTCGATGATCGACCGCGAACACGCCGTCTACACACAGCATACAAACGTCATCGGCACATTAAACGTCCTGTATGCAATCAAGGACATTGTGCCCAACTGCCACCTGGTAAAACTTGGCACAATGGGTGAATACGGCACCCCGAATATTGACATCGAAGAAGGCTTCATCGAAATCGAGCACAAAGGCCGCAAAGACGTGCTGCCGTTCCCCAAACAACCTGGATCATTCTACCACCTCAGCAAAGTTCACGACTCGCACAACATCATGTTCTGCTGCCGTGTGTGGGGGCTGCGTTCCACAGACCTGAATCAGGGAATTGTTTATGGCGCAGATACCTACGAGACAGCGCTTGATGGTGACCTTGCAACCCGTTTTGATTATGATCAGATCTACGGCACTGCGCTGAACCGCTTCTGTACACAGGCGGCCATCGGCTACCCGCTGACAGTTTACGGGCAGGGTGGGCAAACGCGCGGCTACATCAACATCAGGGATACCGTGCGCTGCATCGAGCTCGCCATTGAGGCAAATCCGGCGCAGGGTGAGTACCGTGTCTACAATCAGATCACAGAGTGGTTCTCGGTGAGTGAACTGGCGGAACGGGTGCAGCGCGTCGCCCACCGCATGGGACTGCCGGTCGATCTGCACAGCATTCCGAACCCGCGTGTGGAGCTGGAAAGTCACTATTACAATGTGACGCACACCAAACTGCTTGACCTCGGGCTGGAACCGCATTACCTGGACGATGACGCCATTGAGCACATGATCCGCCTGACCACGCAGCACCAGGATCGCATTGACCGTCAACTGATTGAACCAACGGTGAACTGGCGCACCATCACCAATATCATTGATCAACCGCACGAGGTCGCGCAGCCCACCATGCCTCGTTAGTGGGTTGCCTGGTGCAGAGCAACGCCAGATGTTGAGCGCAAACAATGGCGTTGCTTATGCCAACTGCCCCGTTCGTTGCAAAAGTTCAGGCATCTGCCAGAAACACGCTGTTGCTGGCGGATGCCCTAAAACCGCATCAGTGTCTTTGGGAGCGACCAAGCCGCAGCGCGTCTTCATAAACTGCTTCCATTTCTGCGACCATGCGCGGAAGCGTAAACCCGGAGAGCAGGTGCGCGCGGCCAGCCTCACCCATCCGCAGCCTCAGCGCATCGTCCACCAGCAGCCGAGCGGTTTTCTCTGCGTAGTCCCCCGTATCAAACGGATTAATAATGTAGCCGGTAACGCCGTCCTTCACAGCCTCGGCAGACCCCCCGTAACAGGTGGAAAGCAGCGGTTTTGCGGCTGCCATCGCTTCCAGATTGATGGTTGGAAAGGTATCGAAGCAAACCGAAGGCACAGTCACCACATCGGCAAGATGATAGGCAGCCGCCAGTTCTTCGCCGTGCAGCCACCCACCAGCAGCCACATGTGCTGCCAGATGCGGGTAAGCGTTCAGCCCCTGGCTCTCCAGTGAAGCGCGCGTGAGCGTTAGCAGCAGCGCATTTGGCACCTGCTGGATAACTGCGCCGAGCATCCTTAACGCTTCATGGCTGCCCTTGTCACGTGTCAGCCGTCCAGCGAACAGAATCACGCGGCGGTTTTCCAGGCCGAGGCGTTGGCGAAGGGACATCACGGTTTCTGGCGCTGCGTCAAAATCCTGGGGCACGATGCTGGCGCGCACAACCCGAAATCCGTGGATGCCGTTGGCTTCCTGTGCCTGGCGCAGGGCTTCACTGCCTGCCACCCCCACATCAACCGCGTGGTTCAGCACATAGCGGATGAACGGATTACGCAGCGGGTTGTAACGCAATCGATTCAGTTTCAGGTTGTAGAGCGGTGGCAGACGATACTCCGAAGGGTACCGCACACCACACACCGCCGGATCGACAAAATGTGTCAGCTTGTTGTAGGCGAAGGCCATCACATCCTGGGTGTTCAGCGTCACGGCAAAGCCCATGCGTTTGGCCAGCAGCAGCGCATAATAGGTCAGATCCGCGTGGATGTTGAACGCGCTGACGACATCCGGCTGAATGCGGGCATAGAGCCGCCCCAGTGGCCCGCTGACCTGGGGATTGGCCAGCGCGAAGTATGCCCGCAGGCGCGGTGGATAACGTACATGGAGGTGATAGGTCGGGATCCCATCACGGGAGGCCTCGAAAGCCGCGCCTGGGGTGGCCGCAATAATATGTACCTCGTGCCCGGCCTCATGCAGGCCGCGTGCCAGCGCCCATGTCACTTTCTCTGCACCGCCGATATTTTCCGGCGGGATACGATCACTTAAGATGAGTATGCGCATGGAGCGACTCTTCGTAAAGCGCGATCATGGCCTGTGCGACAGTATCCCAGGTCTGCGAAAGCGCTTTCGCCTGGCCTGCCGCGCCCATCCTCTGGCGCAGTTCAGGATCCCGAAGCAGCGTGACGATGGCGTCTGGAAGTTCTTCACCAATGCTGTTCTGAGAGACCAGAAGCCCGGTTCTTCCCTCGTCGATGGCGTCGCGTGCGCCGCATTCGCGCGTACCGATGACAGGCAGCCCAGAAAGCCCGGCTTCCAGGTGAACCAGGCCGAATCCCTCGAACTGCCAGCCTGCGTTCATAGACGGCAGCACAAACATATCTGCCGTCCTGTACCAGCGTTCCAGGATAGCTTTGTCTGCAACATGGCCGACCAGTGAGACGACGTGATGCAGTTGCAGACGTTCAATTTCTGCGCGAATTTCGCCGACATACTCCGGGGACGCGTCTACACTGCCGACCATCACACATCGCGCGTCTGGTATCTGTTGGACAACACGGTGCATCGCCCGTACCAGCGGCAGCGCCCCTTTACGCGGCTTAACTGCTGCAACAAACAGAACCACCGGCCCACATTTCTCAAACGGAACCGCGTTGTTCCCCTGCGCATGAACACCCAGCAGAACAATTCTGGATCGGTCTTCTGGCATCACTGCGCGCAGCCGTTCTTCAGTGTAACTGCTGTTGCATACGATGCTCCAGGCACGTCTGAATGCGTTACGGTACAGCGCATTGACAAAAGGCCCGCGCATTGCTGGTAGCTGCACATACGTCCCGTGCCCTGTGATTACGAGGGGGCGCGAACCCTTTACAGCCGCGCCAAGCGGCGCAAAGGGTTCAATAATGGTGTGAATGACATCGCAGGATTTCAGGGCTGCGTTCACCTGGGGAAATGCAGCCATCTGGCGCAGCAAACTGGCACGCTGAGCACGTTGGGTGGCGGGCAAAACCGGAATCACCGGAAAGTCAAAGGCTGTGGCGCTGCCATGCGACGTTACGACTGTGAGCTTCACCCCGCGCGTGTGAAGGGCCTGGAGCAGGTTCAGGCTGTAGCGTCCCCAACCGTGTACATGGGTGAGTTCCGATGTTAGAATTCCGACATGCAAGCGCGCATCTCTTTCTGGTAGTCTCGTGCCGCGCGCATTATACAGTGTGTAATCCGGTATGAACAACGTTAAAACCCTTCAGATTCCAGACCACGCGGTCGCCTATATCCTGATGCAGCGCACCGGCCTGCAGCGCTTCAACCCACGCGCCTATCGCGGTCTGAGGCGTCTGCCCATACCCTACGAACACCATCTGCTTCCGCTGGAGGCACAGTTGCGCCGGGGGGCCATTAAAGCAGCGTTCTCCGCATCTATCCTGCAGGACTACAATGCAATTCGCGCATATCTGCCGGCGAAAGCAGGGACGGTGCTGGATGTAGGTTGTGGAATCGCAGGCATTGATGCGCTGCTAAGCCGCATCTACGACGATGCACACTTCTACCTGCTGGATCGCACCGAAACAGACACAACGGGTTTCGAGTACGGTATGGGGGATCAGTACCGCTTCTATAATTCCCTTGAGCTGGCGAAGGCGGTGATGCTGGCCAATGGCACCGCCGAAGCGCAGGTCCATCTGCTGGACGCACAGCCAGGGTTTCGCTTTGATCCGTCACACCGTTTTGATCTCGTATTGTCCCTGATCTCGTGGGGTTACCATTATCCAGTGGCCACTTACCTCGATCAGGTCTACGACGCCATGGCACCCGGCGCACGGCTCCTTCTGGATATCCGCAAAGGTTACGGCGGAGAAACGCAGCTCGAAGCGCGTTTTGGGGCGGTGCACATCCTCAGCCAGACGGCGAAAGAGATGCGCTGCATGGTAGCAAAGTAAAAAATCTATCAGAAATTCCCCTAAACACTGTTCCCTGGTTGCGATTCAGGTATGATTATAGGGTGAAGTTATCCGAATGGTTGAGGTAACCGAATATGCCTGTCTATACGTATCGCCGCGAAGATGGTACGACCTTCGATTATCGCCAGAAATTCACCGACGAACCGCTTGCCAGCGACCCGTCAACCGGGCAGCGCGTTGTGCGCGTTGTTCAGAACGCTGGCGTTATCTTCAAGGGGTCAGGGTTTTACGTGAACGACAGTAAGGGCGCATCCAAGAAAAACCTCAGCAGCAGCGGTGGCAAAGAGTCTTCTGAAGCCACTGCACCGGCTGAATCTGCTGCGCCTGCTGCCAGCACCCCAACTGCTGCCGCTGCCGACTAGGGTCTGTTACGTTTGTGCCTGTTTCTGTGCCCCTGGCAGCCAGGAAGGTCAGCAAAACCCAATTCCCCCAGAGGGTTTCTGGAAAGCGGTACACATACCGCACATTTCGGGGAGGTTTCCAGATACGCTCTCAGAATACCAGAGATGTTTCACGCCCACGTTGTTCGTGGGCGATTTTCTTAGGCGGTTCCAAACGAAATGACTTTTCCTGCCCTGGCAAGACAACGCCTGTGTTGTCGCTACGATGCAAGAAGGGTTGTTTTGCCTGGAAAAGCGTTAGAGCTGAAACTGCCCGTTGGTGCGGACAACCTTCTGCGAGTAGTTGCTCACATATTCCATCAGTTTCTCATGCAGTTCCTGCCATTCAACGCTGGACAGAATGCGCCGCATCGTCTCCAGGTCTTCGGTAACGCCCTCTGCCATAATCTGTGCTGCCTGGGTGCTGCTGTACGATGTGTACCACGCACCAGAAGGTTCGATGCCAAGCTTGGTGATACCGGGGCCCCATTCGCGCACGACGAATTCAAAGTAATCCTGATCGCGTCCGGGACGAATATCCCAATGCATCAATAGTTTAAAGCTCATACACCCGATTCCTCAATTGCTAGACTTGTGGACGAAGGACAACCACCTGCGGTTGTTCAGGCAGCGTTGTTGACGTAATCTTCAGCACATCCACTTCCTGAATTTTGCTGACGCCCATTTCTTTCAGAAACTTATCGACCGGTTCCAGTTCGATGTTGAGACCAGGGAGCGCGTAATGCATGGGCACGATGAAATTCGGCTCGATGAGCGCGATGACTTCTGCCGCACTGGATGCCCGCAGACTGCGCCCGCCCCCCACTGGCACAAGAACCACATTCACCTGACCCAGGGACTCGATGGTCGATTGATCGGGCACATGCAGCAGATCGCCCAGGTGCAGCACGGTCAGGTCTCCATATTGGAAGAGGTATGCGACATTGTAATGCAGATCATGTTCGTCCGCATGATGCATCGCTATGCCCGAAATAAACACACCTCCGATCTCATATTCACCGGGCTGGTTCAGGATATAGTTGAACCCCTTCACAGCATCCAGATGGTTGTGACCAGGGCGATCGTGGCTGATCGTCACAACATCGCTTTTGAGCTTAAGGGGTGGCAGCCCAATCTGGTCAGTGTACGGATCGGTTACTGCAGAAATCTGCCCGCGTTCAGTGATGCGGAAACAGCTATGACCATACCATGTAATGTCCAAGTTACTCGCTTCCTTGCTCAATCAGAAGTCAGTTATGCCAGCACCGGCGCTCACCTGAAGCTGGCATAACTTATTCACTTTTCCACGACCCATTTTAGCACAAACATGCGACATTTTGCAGCCGCAGCCGTTCGCGCAGCCTTTAGCGCAGCCTTTAGCGCAGCCTTTAGCGCAGCCTTTAGCGCAGATACTCTGCTGCTGCCTCCAGCAGCGGATCGCCACTGTCGAAAAGCACATCGCGCGTTAACGGAACGGTCAGCGTAGGGATGATGCCAATGCCCTCGATGTGTATGTTCCCGCTTTTGTCCAGTGATCGCCCCGTCGTGTAACGCACAGTAAGCCCTTCCGGCAACCGCATGTCTGTCACACTGCCGCCCAGCCCCGCAGTCGGATAATGCCCGATGATGGCAGCACGGTTTTGCAGTGTCATGTTATAGGCAAACCGTTCACACGCGCTTGCGCAACTGGGGCTGACGAGCACCGCCACTGGGCCATTATAGCGCAAATCCTCAGCGGGGAGGTACATGCGCTGCTCCGAACGGGCGTCGAAGAAGAAATCACCCAGCGCCTCGTTATAGCTCCCACGCGTACCCAGTATCAGCGGTTCATTGAAGAAGTAGGCGGTCATCTGGTCGGCCAGGAATCCGCTGCCACCGCCATTAAAACGCAGATCGATAATCAGGCCTGGTGCCGCCTGCCCATTAAGGCTGCGCATCAGGCGCTCCCACAGATCGATCGTCAGCGCACGATCCTCAACAAAACTGAGGATCTGAACATACACCAGCCCATCTTCCAGAACACGGTAGTCTACAGGCAGGGCATAGGCATCTGAAGGCGTACCGGAAATGGCATCCAGAAAGCTCTCCACTTCGGCACTCGTAGACAATGTGCGGGTGGTGGGTTGAGTGTCATTTGGATTCTGATATGTGATATCGACAGTGGTCGTGACCTGCGGGAAACGCAGCGCGAAATACGCCTGGGCAATCCGGCGCGCGTGTGTGGTGCTGTATGTTTCACCCCAGGGGACGAGCCGGGCGATGTGTTCGGCTATAGGACGACCGTTCACGGCCAGGATTTCTGCACCGGTCTGAATACCCGCGTTGTCTCCCGGTTCGCCGTCAATGACCGTCGTCACATAGGCGCGCTGGTCAGCCGTTTCACGAACAACGAGGCCGAGGCCGTTCCCATACTGGGTAAAAAACTGCTGGACGAAGTTATCTAGCGGAGAAACATTCACATGGCCATCAGGAACAGACCACAGGAACGACGAAATGGCACTAAAATACAAGGCCGTATCGCTGCTGGTTTCTGCCATTTCAATTTCCGGGCGGTACTTCGCTGCCAGCGCATCCCAATCGATCTGCTTGTATTCGGTGAATGCATATCTTGTGCGCAATAACGTTACCAGTGCATCGAAAGCCTCTGTGTAGCCCAGGGAGGAGTAATCGACAAGCGCCGCTTCCTCTGGCTCGATCAGGTCAATGGTCTGGCGGCGTGCCCGGTCGAAGGTAAAGGGATCGGTATCGAGGTTCACCACAGTGTAGCCCTGAGGTACGCGCACGATGGGGTCATCTGCCGTGAACAGCAGATCGTCTGCGCCGAACCCGGCAGGAAAGCCCTGCTGGTCATCTGGCGCGTAGATTACATACTTACCGCCAATCACCTCACGCGGGCGCACCGGGTCATCACCGATGCGGGTTGACGCATACCCTGTAGACCATCCACCGCCGTACATGTCGCGCTCTTCCAGAAAGGGGTCCCCCCATGTGTTGTCCCAGTAGGCCACTGCAAATCCCATCACGCCGGTATCGCTTGCGCCGTCCTGATCAACATCGCGCAGCGAACCCTGAGGTTCGATGGGCAGCGCAAGACTATAGCTTACGGGTGAAGTATAGAAGTCCGAGGTGATCTGCCCCAGCGTCTGCGACTCCAGCGGAAACAGAAAATACTCGTTACGATCCACAAAACCCGCCTGGTCTTCCAGAAGAATCAGGGGTTCATCAACCCCGCTTGTAAACAGCAGGTTGGTATAGGTCATTTCACCGCTGATGACCACCGCACCACCTTCGTCATTCTGAATAGACGCAGGAGGCAGTTCATCTTGCGCGTTCACAGGCCAGTTTAGGCTGAAACCGAACACCAGTAACCCCAGGACGACTATCAGTTTACGCATATATACACCTCTCAGCCCTCGATTTTCACATTATGCGGTATAGCGGGATGCGGTGAGAAAATTGTCACCCAATGTTAATCTGGCCAGTTTGGCGGCATAATTAGAGTCAAAATGCACTTACGCTACATGGAGCACGTAAAAATGGCTGTTTCTGGTTCTTCGTGTTTGGTAACGGTTCGCGGGATTCCCAATATCCCCACCATTGTTGATGTGAATGTACGATCCGGCCCCAGTACAAAACAGGCACTGTTGTTCAAGAGTCCGGTGGGTACCAGCGGCCTGACCGTGCTGGACGTACAGCCTGACGCCGAAAACAACAGCCTGAACGGCAAGATGTACCAGTGGTTTCGGCTGACGTTTCCAGATGGCCGTATGGGGTGGATCCGCGATGATCTGATCGAGATTGAGGGCGACTGCGGTCAGTTTGGCTATGGGGCAGTTTCGCCGCGCCGCCCCGCCTTCGAGCTGTCGCGCGGGGTGGCACCTGCGCAGCAGGCGTCGTCATCGTCTGTTGGCGCTGCCGCACAGCCCACGCAGCCGCCAGCGGCAGTTATGGCCATTGACGACATGAATCGCGTCCGGCGGGCGGCTTTTGCCGTGACGGCGGCCTTCGAGGGCAAAGGTTACAACGCCTATCAGAATTACGATCGGGGTATCGTCAGCTACGGGCGCTTCCAGTTTGCGCTGACGGGCGGTCTGGGTTCTGTCATCCAGAAGTACATCACGCGCTCACAAAGCCAGACGGCGCGCGATCTGGCCGGCTACATGCCGCGTGTGCAGGCTGTTGACGAAAGTCTGCGCGGGGATACGCGCTTCCGCGACCTGCTGCTGGCCGCCGCCAATGAGAAAGCCATGCAGGACGCCCAGGACGAAGCCGCGACCGAAAATTACTGGAACAGGGTTCTGGATGTCAGCCTGCGCCCGCGCGGCATCGTAAGCCCACTGGGGACGGCCATGCTGTTCGATACCGGGATTCAGTATGGGATCATGCACCAGCTCATAGGGCTTGCTGAAGACGAACTGAAGGTACCGCGCAAGAGCAAACTGGGTGAAAACGGAATCACCGAGCAGCAGCTCATCGCACAGGTCGCAGACCGGCGCAAACGCGGGCTGTATGCGCAGGCCGAACGTGACAATCTGCCCGGATTACGCACACGCGCCGACTTCTGGGTGACTCTGGTTGCCGGGGGCGACTGGGGTTTCCAGGGGGATGCCAATGGCACCGTCAACGTGAACGGCAAGATCATCCAGGTCAGAAACCCCTGATTCGCAGACAAAGGAAGTAATTGGCGTGCATTCAGTAGTGATCATTGGGGGTGGACTGGCTGGCCTCACCGCCGCCCTCCACCTTGCCGAACGCGGCCTTGCGCCGCTGGTTCTGGAAGCATCGTCCGAATGGCCAGGTGGGCGGCTGTGCGGCGGTGACGACGATACCTTTGCATATGACGGACGCACCTGGTCGTTTCGCCCGGATCACGGCGTACACGCGCTGTGGGGTGGCTACACCAATATGCAGGCGATGCTAAGCCGGTGCCTGGACGTGGAACTACGGCCATCGGACGGTGAAGAATGGATTAACCGCTGGGGGCGTGATGTGCGCATGGCAGAGGCCGGAAATGGCGTGCGTGCACGCGCGATTCCTG